>CACYBO010000019.1 GCA_902772685.1 uncultured Eubacteriales bacterium
ACGGTCACGAAATGTCCGGTATCGGCGGCATCGAAACATGGAGAGATGTTGCTGAATTCCTGGCAATCGGCTGCAGAAACATTCAGGTTACAACAGCTATCATGCAGTATGGTTACAGAATCGTCGAAGATATGGCTTCAGGTCTCATGCACTTCATGGATGAGAAGGGCTATGATCACCTCGATGAGTTTATCGGAAGCGCACTTCCTAACCTGATTCCTGCAGAAGAGCTGAACAGAGAATACAAAGTACTGCCTAAGTTCGATGAGAAGAAGTGCATCGGATGCGGAAGATGCTATGTATCCTGCTATGACGCTGCTCACCAGGCAATCGACTGGAATGAGAAGAAGAGAAAGCCTGAACTGAACGATAACTGCGTAGGATGCCACCTCTGCCTGAATGTATGTCCTGTACAGGAATGCATCACTCCGGGCGAGATCAAGTGGAAGGTACGTGACAAGGACGGCAACGCTGTTCGTGAAGCGAAGGATCCATCGCACATCAAGTTCAAGAAGAATGCCAAGAAGGACAAGAAGCTGGCACTGAAGGCACACTACGAATAAGAAGTTCACGAAACTACACTTTCGTATATAATGCCAAAAGGGGCTGTCGCCATGAGCGGCAGTCCCTTTTTTGTGGTATAATAATACTGCAATAAGCGATGAACGGGAGATCATGCAGCGATGAATGCAGTAGATATCATCAACAGGAAACGTCTTGGCGGAGTGCTGACAGAAGAGCAAATCGAGTATATGGTCATGGGGTTTACAGAGGGCATGATCCCGGATTATCAGATGTCCGCCCTTCTCATGGCAGTCTGTCTGAAAGGAATGACGAAGGAGGAGACAGTTCAGCTCACGAGGATCATGAGAGATTCCGGAGAGACAGTCGATCTTTCAGAAATCAAAGGAATAAAGGTAGATAAGCATTCAACCGGAGGAGTTGGGGACAAGACGACATTGATTGTTGCGCCGGTTGCTGCAGCATGCGGCGTGCCGATTGCCAAGATGAGCGGCAGAGGGCTGGGGTTTACAGGCGGAACGGTCGACAAGATGGAATCGATTCCCGGCTTTGTTACGTCTATGGAACGCAGCCGGTTTATCGAATCCGTAAACGAGACGGGGATTGCGGTCATAGGGCAGACGGGGCATATCGCACCTGCTGACAAGAAGATGTATGCGCTGCGGGATGTAACGGGTACAACCGAAAGCATCAGTCTGATTACGTCCAGTATCATGAGCAAAAAACTCGCCGCCGGTGCAGACGCCATCGTCCTTGATGTCAAGTGCGGCTCGGGCGCGTTTATGAAAAACTATGAGGATGCCAGAGAACTTGCAGAATGGATGGTGGACATCGGCAGAGGAAACGGCAAGCGTATGACTGCTGTTATTTCGGATATGGAACAGCCTCTCGGAAGAGCCGTGGGGAACGCCCTGGAAGTGCAGGAAGCCATAGAAGTCCTGAAAGGCGGAGGACCGGAAGACATAAGGAATCTTTCCCTGGGGCTGGCGGCAGAAATGATTCTTCTCGGAGACCGTGCTGACGGCGGCAGAGCAAATGCTGAGGAACTGGCACGGGAAGCTCTCGAAAGCGGCAGAGCGCTTGAGAAGTTCCGCCGGTTCGTGGAGAATCAGGGGGGAAACCCGGATATAACAGA
The DNA here is from genome assembly GCA_902772685.1 of uncultured Eubacteriales bacterium. Lineage (GTDB taxonomy): Bacteria > Bacillota > Clostridia > Peptostreptococcales > Anaerovoracaceae > Lentihominibacter. The sequence continues at coordinate 1,658 of CACYBO010000019.1, forward strand.
GGATACAGCACTATTTGCGCAGCCTGCTTTTGCAGTCGAAGTCAGAGCGGAAGAAGCGGGATACGTTACGGGTCTTGACGCCCTGCAGATCGGTCTTGCATCGCAGCACGCCGGCGCGGGCAGAGAAACAAAAGAAGACGAGATAGACATGGCCGCCGGGATTATACTTGATAAGAAGACGGGTGATGAGATATGTGCAGGTGATTTGCTGTGCACCGTCTACGGCAACGACAAAGAAAAAACTGAAGCCGGAGCGCGCGAGTCGCGCAAGGCTTACTCTATCGGACTGCAGAGACCGGAGAAGAGAGAACTGATAAAAGAGATAATAGACTGACGGATTCCGGGAGGGAGAAAGACTATGAAGATTCAATTTTGCGGAGCGACAACAGGCGTTACGGGATCATGCCATCTGATCACAACAGAGCATCACAAGGTGCTGCTCGACTGCGGTCAGTTCCAGGGAGGAAAGGCGCAGGAGGAACTGAATTACGAGCCGTTTCCATTTGATCCGGCGGAGATCGAATACCTGATACTAAGCCACGCTCACATCGACCACTGCGGGAGAATTCCGCTTCTCGTGAAGAGGGGGTTTAAGGGGCAGATTTACTGCACCGACGCGACGGCAGACCTGCTGGGTATCATGCTCATGGACAGCGGTCACATCCACGAGCAGGAGGCTGAATGGCAGAACAGAAAGAACTCCAGGGCAGGGAGACCGCTCGTGGAACCTTTGTACACCGAAAAGGACGCTGAAGAATCACTTAAGTTTGTGAAGCCGGTTCTCTACAATCAGCTCGTCGAACTCAATGATGAAGTCCGCATCTGCTTCAATGACGCAGGACATATACTTGGCTCCGGAGAGATTGAAATCTTTGTTTCCGAGAAAGAAGAAGGAACCTCCGACGTGCGTGCGTCCAAGATCGTCTTCTCCGGCGATCTGGGAGTTATGGACCGTCCGATTCTACGAAACCCGACCATTATAAAAAAGGCCGATTACGTCATCATGGAGACGACTTACGGCAACAGGAACCATCCTGACAACGCCATGGATGTAAACCATCTGGTGGATATTATCTGCGAGACGGCAGCCCGCGGCGGAAACACGGTCATCCCATCTTTTGCAGTCGGAAGGACTCAGGAGCTGATTTTCGAACTGAATAAAATCTACGAAGACCCAACAGATCCGCGGCAGGAGCAGCTGTCAAAGATCAAAGTCTACGTGGACAGCCCGATGGCAGCTGCCGCCACAGAAGTGTTCAAGAACAACGCTCAGGTCTTCGATGAGGAGACAAAGGATTACATCAGCAAGGGCGAAAATCCATTGGAATTCCCGAACCTGAAATTCACACAGTCTACGGAGGAGTCCCAGTGGTTGAACATCGATAAAGAGCCGAAGGTCATCATCTCAGCAAGCGGCATGTGCGAGGCGGGAAGAATCCGGCATCATCTGAAGCACAACCTCTGGGATGCGCGCAACAGCATCATCTTCGTCGGATATCAGGCGGAAGGCACTTTGGGGAGAGGCATCATCGACGGGGAAAAAGAAGTCACGCTCTTTGGTGAGAACATTCAGGTCAATGCGAAGATCCACAATCTGGAAGGATTCTCAGGTCATGCCGATATGAATGGTCTGCTCGGCTGGCTCAAAGGGTTCCAGAAGCTTCCGAAACAACTGTTCCTGGTCCACGGAGAACCGGATGTCAAAGTGGAATTCGCCAAGACTGTGAAAGAGCAGATCGGCATCGACGCCATCCCAGTAAACGTCAATTCCGAGTATGAACTTGAAGCGGGAGGCGGCGTGGTAACCATGAAGGAAGCCATTGCCGATGCGGTCGATGAGAAGAGAGTTAACGAGGCCCGTGAGAACCTTTACAACGTCAGAAGACGGTTGGAGGATATTCTCTACAATGCTAACCTCAACGTTGACAAAAGAACAGATCCGGAGAAACTGGCCAGAATCAACAACATCATCATGGAACTGGAGAAGTCGGTCATCAATCTGGGCTCCGTCATCTCCGAATCCGATGAGAGCGAAAATGTTGAACTGACGGAGGAACAGATTACGCAGCTCAGGGAGGCGCGGGAAGAAACCGAACGCCAGAGGAAAGAAGATAAGAAAAAGAGCAAATAATGCAATATCGCAACAAAATAAACTAAACCCGACATGAATGTATTGGAATTCAAAAACAATTCAAAATCAGTGTGTTAAAATGATAACAGCAGAAACTAATTTGTTTCTTATACAGATGACAATATATTTCAAGGAGGAAAAATCATGTCAGAATTAAGAACAGCATTACCTAAAATTTCAACTCCGCTGCCAGGTCCTAAGGCGCAGGCTCTGATCGAGAGAAGAGCAAAGGCAACACCTAAGGCCATCGGAACTGCGCACAAAGCAGTCATCGAAAGAGGCGAAGGAGCAATGTTCGAAGA
>CACYBO010000020.1 GCA_902772685.1 uncultured Eubacteriales bacterium
CTGGAAGACCAGAGAATGATACAGCATGAGATCCACGATGAGATGAAGAACTCCTACATCGATTACGCCATGAGCGTCATCGTGGGCAGAGCCCTTCCGGATGTCAGGGACGGACTCAAACCAGTACACAGAAGAATTCTCTACGGCATGAACGGTCTGGGAATCACACCGGACAAACCGCACAGAAAATCCGCCCGTATCGTCGGCGATGTCATGGGTAAATACCACCCGCACGGCGACAGCTCCATTTATGAGGCGATGGTTAAGCTGGCCCAGCCATTTGCAACAAGATATCCGCTCATCGACGGGCACGGCAACTTCGGATCCATCGACGGCGACGGCGCTGCGGCAATGCGTTATACGGAAGCTCGCATGACGCCGTTTGCGCTGCAGATGATCCGGGACATCGAAAAGAACACGGTGGATATGATTCCGAACTTCGATGAAGAGGAACTGGAACCGGTTGTTCTGCCATCCCGCGTACCGAACCTTTTGATCAACGGAAGCAATGGTATCGCTGTCGGTATGGCAACCTCTATTCCGCCGCACAATCTGAGCGAGACCATTGACGCCTGCGTGAAAATGATTGAATGCGGAATCGATGAAGAAGAGTGCACAGTCGAAGACCTTCTGAAGATCGTCAAAGGACCGGACTTCCCGACCGGCGCACAGATCATGGGTAAGAAGGGATTCCAGGAGGCATACCGGACAGGGCAGGGTAAATGCGTTGTCAGGTCCGTATGTGAAATAGAAGAGACAAGCCGCGGTAAATCCCAGATTATCGTGACCGAAATTCCGTATCAGGTCAACAAGGCCAGAATGCTGGAGCGGATCGGCGAGATGGTAAGGGATAAGAAGCTGGATGGTATATCGGGAATACGCGATGAATCAAACAGACAGGGCATCCGCATCGTAATTGAACTCAAGGCATCCGCAAATCCGCAGGTCATGCTGAACAAATTGTACAAGCATACATCGTTGCAGGAAAATTACAGCATGATCATGCTCGCGATTGTTGACGGCAGACCAAAGGTGCTCAACCTCAAGCAGATTCTGGAGGAATACCTGAAGCATCAGAAGGATGTTGTAACGAGAAGAACCCGGTTCGACCTTGATAAGGCAGAGGCAAGAGCGCACATCGTAGAAGGTCTGCGCATCGCCCTCGACAACATTGATGAAGTCATCAAAACCATCAGAGAGAGCTACAACGACGCTAAGGAAAAACTCATGAAGCGGTTCGGTCTTTCTGAGAAACAGGCACAGGCTATCCTCGACATGAGACTGGCCCGCCTGCAGGGACTGGAACGCGAAAAGCTGGAAGAAGAATATAAAGAACTCTGTGAAAGAATCGCATACTACAAGAGCCTTCTGGCAGATGAAAAGCTTCTCATGGGCGTCATCCGGGATGAACTTCTTGAAATCAAGAAGAAGTGGGGAGACAAGAGAAGAACAAAAGTCCACGCCGCGATGGACGAGATGGATGAAGAAGACTTCATAGAAGAAAAGCAGGTGGCGATTACGCTGACCCACAGGGGATATCTGAAGAGGGTCGCCGCCGATACATACAGGACGCAGAGAAGGGGAGGCAAAGGCATCACAGGCCTGTCGACGAGGGAAGATGATTTCGTACGCGATCTTATTATGACTTCGTCTCTCGACCACCTCATGTTCTTCACGAGCATGGGCAAGGTTCACAAACTGAGAGCCTACGAGATTCCTGAAGCAAACAGAACAGCGAAAGGAACCAACGCAGCCAACTTCCTGAACCTCATGCAGAGGGAGCGCATATCTGCAATCATCCCGTTCCGTGATTTCAGCGATGATAAATTCCTCATAGGAGTTACGAAGAAGGGCACCATCAAGAAGACTGCGATTTCCGCCTTTGACACCAACCGTAAGACAGGGCTGATCGCAATCACATTGAAGGATGGAGATGAACTCGTAGAGATCAAGCAGACTTCAGGAACAGACAATGTCATCATTATCACAAAGAACGGCAAGTGCATCTGCTTCAGCGAACAGGATGTAAGGCCGATGGGCAGAAACGCCGGCGGAGTCAGAGCGATCAATCTGGAAGATGACGACGAAGTTGTTGCAATGCAGCTTGTACAGCCGGGCGAAGAGCTTCTCGTAGTGACCAGCAAGGGTTACGGCAAGAGAACACCTGTTGAAGAGTACAAGATTCAGGCCAGAGGCGGCAAGGGACTTCTGACGTATGATAAGAGCAAGTTCAAGAAGACGGGCCATCTGATCGGCGCCGCAGTAGTCGAGGATAAAGATGAGATCATGCTCATCAATTCGAAGGGTACGGTTATCAGAATCGCCGCAGGGGAAATCTCAAGACTCGGACGCGCGACGCAGGGAGTCAAGATCATGAGGGTCGGTGAAGACATCGAGATCATATCCATGTCCAAGGTAATCAACGAAGAAGAGCGGGCTCTGATGGCAGAACAGTCTCAGAAACAGAGAGAAAAAAGAAAGGCTGAAAAGAGAGCCGCACAGGCAAAGGCTGAAAAAGAAAAGGCAAAAGCAGCCAAGGACGATGGAACTGAGCAGACGAAATTCGATATTTAAGGAGAAGAACAGCAAATGAAAAGAGTTTTTTCCGGCGTACAGCCGACAGGGAACATTCATATCGGCAATTATCTCGGCGCGCTGAAGCAGTTCGTTGAGCTGCAGGAGGATCACGAGTGCATCTACTGCATTGTTGATGAGCACGCGATTACTGTTCCGCAGGACCCGAAGGAGCTGCGGGAGCACATCCTCGATGTGGCAGCCTTGTATATGGCCATCGGCGTCGACCCGAAGAAGTCCATCATATTCGTGCAGTCACAGGTCAGCCAGCACGCTGAGCTGGGCTGGGTGCTCTGCTGCAACTGCTACACAGGCGAGCTGTCAAGAATGACACAGTTCAAGGCGAAGAGCGGCGGCAATGAATCTGTTGGGACCGGTCTTCTGACATACCCGGTGCTCATGGCTGCGGACATTCTTCTCTACGATACGGATGTCGTGCCGGTCGGAAATGACCAGAAGCAGCACATTGAGCTCACCCGCGATATCGCCATCCGGGTCAACAACAAATACGGCAAGACCTTCGTCGTTCCGGAGGGAAGGTTTATGAAGGAAGGCGCGCGCATCATGGCTCTGGATGATCCGGAGGCGAAGATGAGCAAGAGCGCCGAAAATATCCATTCACGGATATCGCTCCTTGATGAAGACAGCAAAATCAAGAAGTCTATCATGAGGGCGACGACTGACTCGGACGGAGAATTCAGATTCGATCCGGTGCAAAAACCGGGCGTGAGCAACCTGCTCAATATCTACAGTGCGTTCAGCGGCGTTTCGGTTGATGAGATTCTGGCAGGACAGAACTGGAGAGGTTACGGTGATCTGAAGAAGGAGCTCGTTGCAGTCACGCAGGAAGCCCTTGCGCCGATCAAAAAGAACTATGAAGAGATCCGCCATTCAGAGGAGCTTATCAGAGTTCTGAACGACGGAGCAGAGAGGGCGACCGCAATCGCACAGCCGGTCATGCAGAGAGTCAGGGACAAGTTCGGCCTTGGCCTCGGCCGTTAAGAAAAACCAGAATAAAAGGAAGTGCTTCGGCACTTCCTTTTTTCGTTGACTGTAATTCTATAGTCTGATGTGTTATTCCTGCAGCGCGGCCAGCTCCGCCACGCCGTCCCGGATGAGCTGTTCCACACGCTCGCCGATTTCTTTTTCTTCTTTACGGGAGATTCCTGCCGTCGGTATAGCAGGGAATATTTTGACATCGACGCGTGCGGGACTCACTACGCCGGTTTCCTCCAGCATTTTGTAAGTTCCGTTGAGCGCAACAGGGACGATCGGTACGCCGGGTTTCGTCGCCAGCTTGATGGCGCCCCGCATGAACGGACCGACAGTAGGGCCTTTGCTTCTTGTTCCTTCCGGACAGATGGCGAGGGAGTATCCGTCTTTGATGTATTCGATGCCCCTGTTGATGGCGTTGAGAGCCTCGCGGGGGTCGTCGTTTTCTATGAAGACACTGCGGATACGCGGCATCCACTGGCCGACCACGGGGGCCTTTGCGAGATACTGTTTCGCGACGAAGCCGAACTGGAACTTACGGAAGACAGCGAACATCACAGGGATGTCGGCGTAGCTCTGATGGTTCAACATGATGACAACCGGTCCCTCGTCCGGAATGTTTTCTTCGCCGTGGATGTGGAGGTCACAGCCGAACTGCTCCATGATCTTCGGTCCGAAGGTAGATGTCGCTTCAAGGATGAGGCGGCGTTCTTCTTCTTTATCGCCGGATGATTTTGCGTTATCGATGAGAGACTTATATTTATTGTAATGGATCACATCCCCGAACACTTTGATGGCAGCGGGTATGTTTCTGAGTATTTTCATCTTACTTCTCCTAGAATTTCACGTCTCCGGGACCTCTGTCGAAGAAGACGCTCTTGGATGAAACGGAAAGAGGAATTCCATAACAGACCTTGACATCATCCTCAAACAGACCCATCCGCGCAGCGCCTTTGCCGGCGGAGAAGAGGACCCGGTTGTCGATCCTGTTGTCCGCTGCGAGAGAGACGGCCGAACCGACGGCGATACCCAGGTCGGTGACATTAAATGCGCAGACCGCACCTGCTTTTTTATTTGCGCCGCAGTTTTTGAATCCGCAGAGTCCGCAGTTGGTCAGCCCGATCGGCGCGTTGTTCACCCAGAGTATCACGACGCAGATGCTGTTATCTACATTGTCCGCGTCACGCGCGTAGAAATCTTCGCCTGTTTCCTTCGCGATATCACGCATATGCGCTGCCAGCTCATCCTTATCCTCGCCTGTCAGCAGCACGCCGTTGACGTTATCCACGCCGTTTCCTTTTGGTGCGGTGATCGCCGCTGCAATCATCGCCTGTCCTGTCCTGATAGCTGCATCACAGGATGCCGCAAGTCTGTCCTGAATCATCTTGTTACTCCTTCAATCAATGAACGCTGTCTGTCGATGAGATCATCAAAAGCCGCTCGTTTCTGCTTATCCGTTCCGAAACTCATAAATGCGTGGTAGGAATCGCCGAGCGCGGAAGCCTTTGCCCACAGTTCGTCTTTGCTCAGATCCTTTCCCGCAACAATCAGCTCATTCTGCAGGATTATGTCACGGGAGTCATCGTCGTAGAGGACGCCGTCTCCGCAGGCGACAACACAGGAGCTGCCCTGTTCGGACAGTTCCTGCAGGATTTCGAATTCCTTGTTTCTGTATCCGTGTTCGCCGTTCATCATAACGAGGCGGCGGATGCTGCGGCCGTCCCGCGTTTCGATTTCCTGATCGAGATCCACGAAGGGGAGGCCTCTTTCCATCGCGATTGCTTCAGCAGTCTCCTTCACAGGAGCTCCGAAACAGCCGGTAACAACAACCAGATTTGCGTTCATAATACTTCCTTGTTAATATATGTTATACTGATTATACATCATTTAACGGAAAATATTAAGAAGAAGGGAACACAGAATGGCTGATAAACCAACGTTGGTAATCATGGCTGCAGGCATGGGATCGAGATACGGCGGACTCAAGCAGGTGGACAAGATTACAGATGCAGGAGAAATAATACTGGACTTTTCACTATATGACGCAATGATGGCCGGATTCGACAGGGCCGTATTCGTGATTAGAGAGGAACACCGGGACATCTTCCGGGAGATCGTAGATGAACGGGCCGGGCGTTTCATGGAAATCGAATACGCCTACCAGGATCTCAAAGATATTCCGGACGGGTTCGCGATTCCGGAAGGCAGAGAAAAGCCATGGGGAACAGGGCACGCCATTCTTGCGTGCAGGGATCTTATCGATGGGCCGTTTGCCGTCATCAATGCGGATGATTACTACGGACCAAATGGTTTTGTCAGCGTATATGAATATCTGACAGAGCATGAGGATACGGATGTCTGTCAGTTCTGCATGGCCGGATATAAACTGGCAAATACCATAACCGAGAACGGACACGTTGCAAGAGGCGTCTGCGAAATGGATGCAGACGGCTTTCTGCAGGAGATCACGGAGCGGACGAAGATCCAGAGACAGCCGGAAGGCATCTGTTTCACAGAAGACAACGGGGCGAGCTGGCATGTACTCAAAGAGGATACGCTCGTTTCCATGAACTTCTGGGGATTTACCAAAAGCATGATAACAGAGCTCAAAGCCGGAATAGAGAAGTTCTTTGCAGAGGATGTTCCGAAGAATCCGCTTAAGAGCGAGTATCTGCTGCCGGTCACAGTCGACCGTCTCATCAAGAGCGGAAAAGCATGCGTCAAAGTTCTGCCGTGTCATGACAAGTGGTGCGGAGTCACATATAAAGAAGACTGGCAGAGCGTGCATGATGAACTTCAGTCAAAGAAGGACAAGGGAGAATACCCCGAGAAACTCTGGAAGTAATAAGCAAAGGCAATACAGCGCAAAGACATGGGCGGAATCTTTAACACTCTCATATCACTTCTCATAGCAATGACCATTTCGGGAAGCGTGACCACGATAGCGGAAGTAACTCCGCAGGAGGCGACGGACGCTTTTCTCAGCGAGCTGTCCGGAGGAGATAAACAGACAGCGATGACATATATGGACAACAAGTATGTCAATTTTCTGGAGAACGTCAAGGGGACCGATGAGGAAATGGATAGACTTGAAGGGGCTCTCTTCAGGAATTTTTCCTATGAGATAACAGACTGCGCGACGAAAAACGATGTGGCCGTCGTCAAGGCAACTGTCAGAAACTGCGATTTCAGCGGGATCATGGATGATTACCAGAAGAAATCCTATGAATTTGTTACGGAGAATCTATACAGCGACACGGTCACCAATAAGGAAAAGCTGAACAAAAAGTGTCTGGATCTGTATATCGATCAGATAGATAAAACCGCTGAAGGGGATCCATCCTTTGAGAAGGAAGTGTTCATCCCGATGGAAGCGGATGGATACGGGGGCTGGCGGATCATCCTGAGCGATGAAATCATGAAGTCAGTGCTTGGCGAACTGGAGCTGCCGACAAATGAGTGAGCAGAAGTATTATTCAGAAATAGAAGTGAATAATCCCGGCTGGAGCAGGAGGACTCTCGTGCTGGTGGCGGTCGGCACAATACTGTCTATTGTGCTTTTGCTTCTGGCCATCTGGCTTGGAGTGGGAAGGCTTGCCTCTGAATCAGAAGATGCCGCAGTGGCGATTGCGGAAGAAAAGAACGCGTCTGCTCAGGAAATCGATCTGGCGAACAACCTGAGGAAGTCGACCGTTGACTATGTTATAGAGAAAGAAGAGATTCCCGCATACTCCTACGCGCAGATACAGTCGATGGATATGAGCGTCCCAAGCGGCGTGACTGTCGATGATCTCAAACTCGTCACCAGATACAAACTCGTCGGAACGGAGGAGACCCTCTATAAACTGGAACAGGAATACGATCTTAATTGTCTGTTCCTGCTCGCGATCGCATCACATGAGAGCGCATATGGAACGGCCCAGTTCCGCCCGAACAACGTCTGCGGATACGGGGGCAAAGGATTCTCATCCATTAACGAATGCCTGGAAACAGTGGGAAGGGCTCTGGCAAACAGCTACTTAAGCCCAAGCGGAGCCTATTACAAAGGCAGCACAATCGCGGCGGTGAACCGGACGTATGCTGCGGACGGCGCCTGGAACGCCAAGGTCGCCCGTAAGATGACATCCTTCTATCAGGTTATCAGCGAGAACCACAACGCCCAGCTGGAGAAGCTGAAATAAACACTTGATTTCATCATTGTTTGATGTATAATATACAAGCGCGCAATTTCGACGCGCATATCCTTGCGATGCGAAAGAAGCATCGCCATCTAGTCCACAAGGAGGTGAAAACATGACTAACTATGAGGTATTATTCATCATCGATCCTACACTGGAAGACGAGAAGAAGGAAGCTACGATCGAAGCTGTTAAGGAGATCATCGCAGCAGACGGCGAAGTCGGAGAGGTAGACGTATGGGGAATGAGAAAGCTCGCATATCCTATCCAGAAGAAGTCTGAAGGATATTACGTTGTCATCGAATTCCAGGGCAATCCAAGCCTGCCAAAGGAACTCGACAGAAGACTCAGAATCTCTGACAACGTTATTAGACACCTTATCGATAATAAGAATCAGAAATAAAGGGGGACATTATGAACAGTGTTATCTTGATTGGGAACCTGACCAGAGACCCGGAACTCAGATATTCTACCGGCGGCAATCAGACAGCCATCTGCAGATTTACTGTTGCTGTAAACGACCGCCGCAGGAATGCGCAGACACAGGAATGGGAAGACAATCCGAGCTTCATTCCGATCGTCGTATTCGGCAAGCAGGCAGAGAACTGTGACAGATATCTTGCCAAGGGCCGCAAGGTCGCAGTATCCGGAAGGATCCAGACCGGCAGCTACGAAAAAGACGGAAGAACAGTCTACACAACTGAGGTCATCGCTAACAGCGTTGAATTCCTCAGCAGCCAGCAGGGTCAGAATCAGGGCGCAGGCTACGGTCAGCAGGGAAGCTTCGGTCAGCAGGGCGGATACAGCCAGCATGCACCGGCGCAGAATGCTCAGCCGGCACATAACAATGAGCCCGCAGAGATTGATGTACCAGGAGGATTCACATCCCTGCAGGATGATGACATCCCGTTCTAGAATTTAGAATCCTGAAAGAAAGGAGATCATATCATGGCTTATGATAACAAGAGACGCGGCGGCATGAGAAGAAAAAAGGTTTGCCAGTTCTGCGCCGATAAGAATAAGAGCATAGATTATAAAGATGTTGATACACTCAAGAAGTACGTTACCGAGAGAGGTAAGATCCTTCCGAGAAGAATCACAGGAACATGCTC
>CACYBO010000021.1 GCA_902772685.1 uncultured Eubacteriales bacterium
ATCGACTATTCTACGAGTACCGTATATCACTATAAGTTGAAAGACTTCTTGATGATGGAGGAACTGTAGGGCGGTTATCTTTGAATTTTGTGGACCTACATGTTGGAAAACTGGGCGTTTGACAAGATTAGTATATACCACAGGGAGTAATGAAGATGAACAGACTGGTGAAGAAGCTGGTTGGATGGATTCTGTGTGCTGTGATGGTAGTAGGGATGCTGCCGGTTGCGACAAGAGGGGCAAAGGCGGCTGACACTGATGTCGGGACACCGATTGGAAACAGTAGCAGCCCTTATATTGGCACATTCGACGGAAAAGGTTACACGATAACGGGTCTTACAATTGAGTCTACAGGTAATGACATTGGCCTTTTCGAACATGTGGGGAAGGACGGATGTGTTCAGAATGTTAATTTGGAAGGCGGAAGTATAAAAGGAAATAAATATGTCGGCGGCGTGGTAGGATTTAATGAAGGAAAAGTATCGAACTGCTATTATAATCAATCCACTTGTCAAAAAAGCGCTATTGGTTCCGGCACTAGTGGAATCATGATCGGCTCAGGAGCGCTTGAGGGTGGCCAGGCGAGCAATGTCTGGTTCGGCAACTATGAGCAGGATTCTACATCAGGCAAAGATCCTGTAAAGTGGCGCGTGTTATCTAACGGTGCTGACGGCATCTTTGTGCTTTCGGATCAGAATCTTGATTGCAAGTTGTTTGACAACACTTGGGAAGGTCTGGATTTTGTTGACGATGATTGTCTTCCGGATGAAATGACCTGGGCAATGTGCACTTTAAGGACATGGCTTAACAAGGAATTCTATAAAGCTGTTTTCTCTACAAGAGAACAGGGATCAATCTTAGAGACAAAAGTTATAACGCCTGATCATAGCTATTTTGGAACGGAAGGTGGGGATGATACCATGGACAAAGTATTCCTGCTTTCCTTAGATGAGGTAAACAGTTCTGAATATGGATTCACGAACCAGAGCTCAAAAGTTGCCTCTAGCACTGATTATGCCGAAGCGAAGGAACCGAAATACGGTGTTTGCGGTTGGTGGCTCCGTTCTCCGGGCAGTGATTGCACACTGTTTCTCTATGTCAGATATGACGGAGCCATCGAGACCGAAGGCTGGTTCATTAACGAGAGGGGAATTGCGATTCGTCCGGTTTTCAATATTAATCCCGCATCTGTAGTCTTCGTGTCAGCCGCTGTAGGCGGCAAATCATCCGGTGCCGCAGGTGCAGGTGCGCTGAAGGAGGTCAGTGCATACGATGGAACAGACTGGAAACTGACTGTAAAAGATGATGCAAGAAAGGTATTTACTGCCAATCTGACATCAACCCGAACAACATATTCAACGGGCGATACGATTTCAATTCATTATTCCGGAGCGATGACGGGCGAAAATGAGTACGTTTCCGCCATGATTGTGGATTCGAATAACATTGTCCGCTACTACAGCCATCTTGTAGATAATTCTGCATCCGGTGCAACAGCTGACGGTACGGCTGAGCTGACTATACCGGAAGATATTGCAGGTAACTGTAAGATCCTTGTGTTCTCCGAGCAGTGCAATGGTGACTATAAGACGGACTTCACAAGAAACACGGCAGAGCTTGACATAACAGTTAATGCAACGATTACATGGAAAAACTGGGACGGAACAGAACTGGAGACGGACGTGAATGTGTCCGGAGGTGAAACGCCCTCCTACGATGGCGAAACCCCGGAGAAGAAGGGCAACGAAGAGTACTCATATCCTTTTATCGGATGGGATCCTGAAATTGAGAAAGTTACCGGAAATGCCACATATACGGCGAAGTTTAACAGAGTAAAGAACGCCTACACAATTAAATTTGTAAACGAGGACGGCACGGAACTGCAGAGCAGTGAGGTAGAATACGGCACGACTCCTGAGTATTCCGGCAAAGAACCCACGAAGAAAGCCACCAAGCAGTATTCCTACACATGGACCGGCGGCTGGGACAAGGAAATTGTCGAAGTAACCGGCGAAGAGACATACACGGCAACCTTCACCGCGACAACCAACAAATACGAGGTCATTTTCGACGCGAATGGACACGGAACGACTCCGGACAAGCAGACGGTTGCTTATGGGGAGACTGCGTCAGAGCCTGTCGAAGCAGAGGTCAATGGGTTTACCTTTGGCGGTTGGTATACGACCGCTGCTTGCACGGACAGATTTGATTTCACGACAGCGATAACCGACAAAATCACACTCTTCGCAAAATGGACGGTAGATTCGACTGAACCTGAAAATCCAGGTAAGACCGAGCCGGAAAAACCAGACAAGACCACAGAAGGCGGCAGCACCGGAGAACCGGGCAAGACTGATGGGACAACTATTGAGTTATATTATATTCTCAATGAAGGTACCATCCAATATACCAAGGGAAGCACCACCGGCATCATATTTACGGTGAAGCGGGCGAAGGATGACCTGAATTGCTTCAAATATTTTTCGAATGTCGTGAAGATTGACGGAAGGAAGATTACGAAGTTTACGGCGAAATCCGGAAGTACAATCGTGACGCTCGATCCCGAAATACTGGATGGTCTGACGGACGGCGAGCATCTCGTCTCGGTTCTTTTTGATGATGGTTCTGTCGATGTGAAGATTCTCATCAAGACACCCATGAAAGCTATTGAGGAGATGCCGACCAGCCCGCAGACTGGGGACAGCAGTCCCATTGCCCTGTGGATTGCCCTAATGCTTCTGACCGGAATGACCGGAGTCATTGTACTTTGCAGGAGAAAGAGTGTGGATTAGTTGATACTTGAGCAAGAAAATTTGAAGTTTCTTGTATAAGCAGGGGTGACGAGCGATGAAAAGAATGTCATGTACGGCTTTGACGCGATATCATCATTTCGCGGAAAACAGGAGGAATGAATGATGACGAAAGAACAAGAATATCTGGAAGGATTCGAGAAAGAAGAGTTTGAGATCATAGTTTATATCACAACCGGCTGGGGGGCAGGAG
>CACYBO010000022.1 GCA_902772685.1 uncultured Eubacteriales bacterium
CGCAGTAATGAACCTGCAGGATCTGATGGTCTATTACTGCTGTCGCATTGGGTTCCAGCCGGTCGGATCCGTAATGGAGGCCTGCGATTTCTTTTGTTTCAACCGACCCAATCGGGAAGCTTTTCCCCAGCAGGTTGAAGTTCTCATCGAAAGCGCTCAGTACATCACCCGTTCCATCGTTAGTCTCAATGTAATAGATCTTATATTCGTCGTCATACGCCATCCTCCACACCCTGGAGCCGTCCGTTACCGGAGTGATCCAGGATTCGAATTCAAGCGTATCCGCGTCGATAACTGCAATCTGATGGGCAAGATCACCATTACCGGTGACTGAGTATATCTTATTCGTGTCCGGATTGTAGCAAAGGGAGTTCCCGTGCCCGCCGCCCTCGATAATGGTCGAGAACGATTCCCCGTTTCTCGGGTCTCCTTCGATCGCAAATACTTCCGCCTCCACATCAGCACCATTCGTAATACTCACTGCCGTCAGCACGAGGTCCGTGTCATCCGTCACGTTCTCATAATTGTCGCAAAATGCCAATACGATCCGGTCGTTTGTGGAATCATAACACCCGCCCTGTAGGCGGTAGTCCCTGATGTTAAAGATGGACGCATCGAACTGTCCGACCAGTCTCTCGACGGGGGCGTCATCCCGGAGGTTCCTGCTGATGACGAGCTTCTTATTCGGGTATGTACCGGCATCCGATATTACTATGCTGTCATCCGAAAAAAGAACGCTCGTCAGTTTGTAATTACCTCCCGGAATAACAACCTTCTTCCCGCTTGCAAGAGCTGACTGGAAAGCGGTGGTATCATCATCGTTCCCGTTGCCCTTTGCCCCGTACATCTGCGGCGTGACATATCCGGCGTCAAAAGCGATGGCGTTATAGCTCGAATTGAAACCCAGGAACTTTGCTGCATCGCCCGGCAGAGCCAGCATCGAGGCAAGGGTCCTGAGCTCGTCCGGCATAGACTCGATATTCTCTACTGCGCTCAGCGCATCCTCAGCTGCCTGTGTTGCGGCATCCGTGGCCGTTTCCGCTGCTTCCGTGGCAGCTTCCGCCGCTCTTGTTGCCTCTTCAGCACGCTCGCGGTTCAGCTCCACGTAATTTATGATGCTATCCGATTCGGCCCCGTCCTCAATCGGTGACTTCTCCACGTCAAGGATAAAGTTCGCGGTTGCCCGCCGGCCCGATGATTTTGTTATAACAATCTCAGCTATGCACGGCCCCCACATGGCGGTCATCTGCTCTTCGAGCGTAACCGTCACCGTATTCCCGCTCAGAGTAACAGTATCTCCGCTGCTGTAGATCGTATCGTCCGATTTGCCGATGTCGATGCGTGCCGTGCATTCCGCCAGGCTGAAAGCGGTATTCCCGTCATACAGTTCAAAGCTGATCGCATAACCGGCATCGTACTGGTTGACCGGCACGACGACAGGCGCGTCGCCCGGGATCATGTTGAGTTTATAAGTTGCCATTACTCATCCTCCGTCGGTTCTTCCACCTCAATGTTTACATATTCCCCGAACGTCACTGTTGTATACTGGTCATCTTCCGATTCTTCGATGCTCTGCACCCTCGCCGATACATAGATCTGTCCGTCAGGGTCTGACAGCGGGACCGTATCCCCGACATTCAGCACAATATCCGGGTTGAGGATCTCTGTTGAATACTCTTCCAACATATGGTTGCGCTTCCGAAGCTCGGATACCGCCTTCACGAGGAGCATGCTCTTGCTCGTCGTATCATAAGTAAAGGACGCGTACACCCAGCCGCCTGCCGCTTCACCGCCCTTGTACCTGCGCCAGTGCTCCCGGCCGGATCGGCTGTAAAGCCGCCCGTTCTGCAGATAAATATCCCCGTCGTCATGGTAGGCATCCTCCAGCGTGATGGGGCTGTCACTTCCTTCCGGCGTACCTCCTGACACATGGAGCGCCGAAGCAAATTCCGTCAGCGACCGCTTCACCCGGATGGGCGAAATATCCCTTCCGGCTACCAGCGGCTTTTTGATGATCCGCCCCCGCTTCTTCCGGATGTCGATATACATGCCAGTAATCCGAAGGCCGTCCATCTCGAAATTGAATTCCAGCTCAGCGCCGAAACTGTTCGCAATCGACAGGATCCTCTCCATGACCGTAGAGTCGGAATCCCATGAGAGAGTCCGGACATTGTTCGGGAACTCATTGATCCGGATGGTGAACCCCGAATCCGCAGTGAAGTGTTCGATGTACCATGCTATGGTATGCGGGTTCACTGCCGCCGTGGCAATCGCCGTTTCACAGATCAGGTCAATCCCGCCGCCTTCAAGGTGCATCCACACGCGCCCGTTCTCAGGCTCACCTTCTGACTCCAAAATCGTGAAAACCTGATAACTGCCCTGGCGTTTCCGGAAGACATACCCTCCCGGCATGGCATAGCGTTCAGCTTTCCTGCGCATTCCTTCCGGATATTCCAGGTAGCATTCAATGATAGGCGCCCCCGTTCCGTTCTCGTCCTGGTAGACGTCGCCGGTAATCTCCATGCCCTCAGCTGCTCCGGCGATCCCGATCACACGCATATTCTTGTCTGCAAAATACGCAATCATTATTCCCATGCCTCCCGGTACGTGAGCGTGTAGCTTTCGGGCTTCGCCCCGTTGTCTTCGGTGGTGGTCGCCGAGCACTCGATCCGGTTAAATCCCGGCTTCAGGGAGAACTCCGTCCATCGGTTGTCAACTGACCCAAGGTCAGGATTGATCTGCCCGTTGATGCGGATCGTGCCTGTGGAGCAGTCCACGCTCACATTGTCCGTCGACCGCATGATCTCAATGATGGAATCAGCTGACGTACGTGTCGTGGCAATGATCCTCGCCGAAGCGAATCCCATGCCCGCCATCTGTTTCTGTCCAAGGATACGTGCCGCGGAAAAGACCGCATGCGTCGACATCGGGATGGACGTGGCATTCCCCGTCAGCAGTGAACTCGCGTCATACTCGTACTGACCCTCTCCGAGGAGGAACGTGTACACCGTACCGAACCGGGTTATGCCGATGCCGTACCCGTCAGGACCTGCCACCGGGTTGCCGGCATCCGCCCGGAACCTTATCTTTTTGACTACATCCCCGAAGACACAGAAATAAGCAGTAGCGTAAGGGCTCCCGACACCTGTCTTTTCCAGGATGATCTCCGCCTCTTCGGTTTCCTCATACGCTGTATTGTCCTGTGCGTCCTGCGTGGCAAAGACCAGCCCGAAATGCAGGTAACCTGTCTCCCGGAAATCATCCGCGTAAAAGAGCGGCTGTACCCGGCAGACATAATTCGTGCCGCTCGTCTGCGCTATAGCCTTTAGGCAAGTGAATCCCGTCACGCTCGAAGTGTCGACCGTTGTTTCTTCCTCGCCCTCTTCGTCGTCTTCGTCTACGTCCGCCATCCCGTTTCCGCTCGGATAGGACGCGTCTATCCTCGCGAGGCTGAGGTATGAGGACCCACCGACCGTGACCACCTCCTCCGTGCCGTCAGGTGTACGTACCGGCATCATGATCGTTTCTTCGCCCTCACCGCGGGCGATGCTCCCTGGATAATCTGCGCTGAGCAGGTTATTCGGATTAGCGGTCAGGATCCTTGACCCGCGTGACAGATTGGATGTGGTTGCATCCGGAGTGCCGACCGCAACCATGTTCCCCGCGTCATCCGAGAACAGGAGCGTTTCCGTATTTGATCTCGTTATGGTATTGATCGTGGGGAACGCTTCGACCGTTCCATGGTACTCGATCTCGAATACCGCCCTGCCGTTCGCGGTATTAGCCGTAATGGTCTTTTCACGGACGGCGTACTTGAACGGGTCCGCACAGAAAAACACCAGCTCGCCGCGCACGCACAGCTCGCCGGTGTCATTCACTTCGATGTCCGTCAGTGTGCCCGTGAAATATTTGTCCGGCTCATCATGAAAGATGAGCCTTGCCTCCTTCTCACGGACGATTTTCTTTAATGCATTGAATTTATCAATATAATCCCTGGCGTCCCTACTCTCCATCTGGAAGCCGACCCGGATTTCTCTGGGCTGCCGCCTTACGGAGCGGAACCTTGCCCCGTCCCTGCCGGATGTCTCTAAGCTGCTCACTTCCCGGGTATTACCCTCACGCCCTGTCGTATAAAGCGTGTGGTATCCGGGGACCTGTTTTTCGATATACTGCCCATTAATGCACAGAGCCTCGGACGGAAGGTCTTCCAGCGGGAGCGTCAGATCTGTCGTGTCATAAAACCTGTATTTGGTTCCCATAGTATCCTCATGCTTTCAAATCTCAGCCCGTGGCAGCCCTCAGGCCGCGCCTCCTGTTCTCCGTCTTCCGGATCCCGTCGCCTGTCTTGACGGCCGCCCTGCCAATCTCCCTCTTGTCGAGGTATGTCCTGACAACAATCGTCTGCTCCCTGTGGTAGGACAGACTCTCATCCAGCCTGGCGTCAGCCCCGAACATGGATATATCCGCCCCGGCCCTTTCCATGATGCCTTCCGGAATGCCGGCAAGCCTCTCCGACTGTTTCTTTACAAATTCTTTCGTTTTCGCAAGACCAACCGCGAGGCCCATGCCCATCCAGTATCCGTCCTTCATCTCGACTTTAGCCGGGGAACCGACCTTTGCTTTTGCCTGGATTGCCTGATCCGCTGCGGCTGCCAGCGCTGAAGCCTGTGCCGCAACTGCTCCTGCCTGCGAGGCAAGACCTGCCGCCAGTCCCTGACCGATGTAGGAGCCTGCAGAGTATGCCGAGCTGTAGCCGCCCTGCATAGCGCCTGTCGCAGCCGATACGAGCGAGGACGCCGCAGATGCCGCTGCTCCGGCTGCCGAAGCAATGCCGGAAGCGTACCGCTGTCCTGTTTGCTGACCGGCAACACCGGCCTGTACAGCACCGCGGTTCATGGTGGCGATAATCTGCGATACCGTCGAGGTGACCGTGGCTTTTGCCCTCGCCCCGCCGGCAGTGACTGCCGCATTCGTCTTGTCTGAACCGCTCTGGGCGGCAGATGTTACACTGTCAGAACCGGACTGTACTGCAGATACTACGGCATTCATTACTCCGGTCACCGCACCTTCAAGAGCATTCATGCCGGATTCCACAATGGAGAGCGAGTTCTCCATCTGTTCAAGCGAGGACGCGGCTGAGCTTGCTTTGTCCGCAATTCCGGTAACAGAAGCTAGAACTGCCACGGCGGCTACAGAGAGTGCCGTCATTCCAACTGAGGATGCTGTTACGCCCGCCACCAGGGCGACAAACCCGGCGGCACCAGCTACAAGGCTTGCCGCTGCCGCAACCATGATTGCAGTGAACATCGTGAGTGAAGCCGTCAAAGCAACCAGTCCGGTTGAAACCAGCAATACGACCGCTGACATCGCCGTAAATCCTGCGGCTGCGGCCATTGCTCCTGCTCCAACAAGCGTAAGTCCTGCTCCCATGAGCGTTATGCCCGCAGCACAAACAAGAACGCCTGCGCCAAGCACGAGCACCGCAGCGCCGAGGACGAGCACACACGCAGCTGCGACTACTGCCCCTGCTCCTGCCACAACGAGCCCGGCTCCAAGTACCAGTACCCCCGCTCCGGCAACAAGGGCGCCCGCTCCCATGACGAGCAATGCCGCTCCCAATGCCGCGAATCCAGCCGCTGCGGACGTCCCGTATTCCGAAACAGTTGGAAGTGTGGATGCGATAATAGCAATAGCTGCCCCGGCAATCAATGCACCGACAGCCACAAGGAGAACTGCTGCTCCAAATGCGACAAGCCCCACTGCTCCTGCTGTAAGCGCAGGAGCCAGAAGAGCTGCGCCGACTGCCAGAAGTGCCATGGCTGCCACCATCCCGAAAAACATAGCAATAGCAGGCGTCCCAGCGTTTGTAAGGGCAATAGCCGCTGCAGCCATAACTGCAAATCCTACTGCCACAAGAAGGACAGCCGCACCAATCATAAGAAATGCAGATCCAGCCGCAGTCATCTGTGCCGACGTAGCGGCCGCATGTGTCACAAGCGCCATCATACCAAGCGAAAGAGCCGCAACGGCTACCACCAAACCAGCCATAACAGCTATTGCAGGTGCTCCTGCTCCTGCAAGCGCAATAGCTGACTGCGCAAGAAGTGCAAATGCCACTGCTGTCAATGCAAGTCCCGCACCGATCATCATGAAGGACTTGGCCGCCGCAAGCATGGGGCCACTCGTTTGTACCGCTGAAGACCCTGCCTCTGTCATCCCGGAACTTACAGTGGACAGCCTGTTCCCAATCCCGCCGGCAATTGCTCCTGCGAGCGATGCGAACGCTCCACTTATCGTCATTATGATTCCGCCGACGAAAGTGATCGCTTTGAATGCCATGAATCCCGCAACGATTTTCGGAATCAATGTGATCAGCTTCGCAATCTGATCGGAATGAGATTCAATGAAGCCAGCCAGCGAGACAAGTGCATTCTCGACTACCTGACACACGTCAGAGAAGCTTTTCACGCTCGTCAATGAACCGAAATTGCTGTTCAGCTTGGCAAGGGATTTCCCCACCGCTGAAAAGGCTGACCCAAATGCCGCACCGACCCGCTTGGCGTGTAACATGAAATTATTGAAATACTTGGAAGCGTTTGAAACGAACGTCCCTAGCTTACCCTTTTCAAGGCTGGCATTGAGTCCGGATATCATATTCGTAGCACCTTGAACGACGTTCCGGAAACCCGGGGAAAGCTTGTTGAACATCGTTACTCCCAGACCTTCCATTGCCGATCCGAAAATTGTGACATCGCCTTTCAGGTTGTTCAGCTGCTCCGATGCCTGCTGTGCCGCTGATCCGGTTGCTGACCGAAGACCATCTTCGAACTCTTTAACTTTTTCTGTGGAAGAAACGCACATCTTGTCAAAAGCTTTCATGCCGTAGCTGGTGAAGATCGCCGCTTCTGCCGCTTTGCGCTCCTCATCCGTCATTCCGGACATTGCTTCATTCAATTCATCCACGACCGTGTTGAAATCTCTTGCTTTTCCCTGGCTGTCATATACGCTTACACCAAGTTCTTTCAGTTTGTCAGCCGCCGCATCCGTCGGGGTATAAAGATCAGCCATCGCCCTGCTCATGGCCGTGGCGGCCTCAGAGCCGGTTACATTCTGCTCCGCCAGTCTCAGAAGGGCTATACACGTCCGATCCGCCTCCTGCCCATAGCTTGACGCAATGGCCGCACTGTCAGACATCGCCACACCGAGCATATTGACGTCCGTAGAAGCCAGTGTCGCACCTTTTGCGAACATATCGGCATATTTCTGAGCATTGTCGAAACTGTCCCCGAAGCCTTTAACCGTTCCGACGACCTGAGAAGCAGCTGAGTCAAGGTTATAGGAACCTGCAGCTGCAAGGTCGAGGATCGGCGCCATTGCCGCAATCTGCTGCTGTGCATCTAGCCCGGACATGGCCAGAACGTTAAATCCCTCCGCTGCCTGCGTGGCTGTGAAGGATGTGGTTGCCCCGAGTCTGGAAGCCTCGTTGATAATATCAGTGATCTCGCTTTTCGACTTTCCCATCGTGGCTGCTATCTGGGAACCGGCCGCCTCGAAGGACATGCCGGAGTCCACGACGGTCGAGGCCATCGCTTTCACGCCGTTTGATACAAGGTCGACTGCTTTGCTCCCGATTGATGACATCACGCCAAACCCGATGCCGCCCATGAGCGTCTTCGACAATCCACCGACCTGACCGGCGATCTGGCTGAAGGTCGAAGACATCTGCGACCCGTCTGCACTTAGTATTGCTCTCAGGCTGTAGTCACTCATCGCCTCTGCCTTCCTTCCTTTCTCTTCTTCAGGAAATCGCCAAGACCGTCGAACATGCCTCCGCCTTTCTCCTTCTTCCTGCTCTTCTCGATATTCTTCCTCGCCGCATCCGCATTGTAGAAGCTCTTGAAACGCGGGAACGCAGTCTTCCAGTTTTTGCCTGACTTCTTCGTGCCTCTTGCACGCATGTTCTGCCATGCAAGGAAATGCACCCAGAATGACTTGTCATTCTCACGGTATTCCATCGCATCCATGAGCAGGAAAAAATCCGGCAGGTCGAGCTCTTCGAACTCCCCGACCGTATAGCCGAGATACCGCACGCAGTCCGTCAGGCATTTCCTGTAAAGGTCGCCCCATGTGTGCATCCCGTCCGCATCAGGCTTCAGCCTATTGCGTTCTTTGCTTCCAGCTCCGCCACTGCCTTCTCGAAACTCTTCACCTTCTTCTTCAAGCAGTTGGCATTTTTTAAAAAATCCAGCGTGTCACTGAAAAGCGCCTCGATGTCGTCGCATTCCTCGATGTATTCCTCAAGCTTTTCCCTGGCAATGCGCGGTTCCTGTCCTTTGTTCATCTTGTCAAGGGCAGTGAGAAGGGATTCCGCATCCCCGTCATGCAGTCCTGCAAGGATGAAGTTCACGCCCACGTCCTGCTTCATGCCGTTCTGTACCTGTGTCTTAAGCGGCTCGACCTCGCGGATAAACGAGAACCCTGCCTTGAACTGATAAACCGTCCCCCCGATGGTAAGTTCCATTACGTTCGCCATGCTTCCTAATTCTCCCTCTGCTTATACTAAAAAGCGGGGGCTCATTTGCCCCCGTCTGCCGTTTGTTCTGAAATTATGCGCCGACCGCTGTCGTGTCCGCATACACATAGGACGCGATAGCCTGCTGATCCGCGGTTACCGTCACGCCAGCCCCGCCGTCCGGAGCACCGGTGCCGTTTGCCGCAAATGTGTAGCTGTACTCCGCATAGTCCTCCGCATTGGATGTCTTTGTCCACTCCGTAAGATAGCCCTGATAATATGTGCCGGCATATTTGTTCGTGTCCTGGCGCGGATTCGTAAGATCAGCCTCCCAGCACTCGACCAGCTTATTCTTCAGGCACGCATCCCGGAGCTTCTCTCCGAGCGTCCCGTCGCCTTTCAGCACGATGGCCGTGCCAGTGATCTCAACCGTTACAATGCCCGGCTTCTGGATCGCGCCGTCCTTGGTGGCGATGCTGTCACCGTCAGCCGAGATACTGTGCTCGTTCTCCGTCGTGAATG
Organism: uncultured Eubacteriales bacterium; assembly: GCA_902772685.1. Classification (GTDB taxonomy): domain Bacteria; phylum Bacillota; class Clostridia; order Peptostreptococcales; family Anaerovoracaceae; genus Lentihominibacter. Next base: position 9,035 of record CACYBO010000022.1, read on the forward strand.
CGATGACCGCTCCGGTCCCGGTCGCCCTGTCCTCATATCTGCGGAAAAGATAGACGATCTGTTTGCCCTGGACAGCCTCCGCGGCATTGCCGGTGCTGGTGTCTGCGCCGGTCGTCCCGCTGGTATTGCCGCTGGTATCACCGCTGGTGTCGCCGGTTGTCCCGCCGTCAAAAAGATGTAAATTCATATCAAGCATGATAATGCCTCCTGTATCTGTGATTAACTAATGTTTCAGTGTTTCGGCGTGAAATGCACTTCCGCCTCCACAATCCCGTGCAGGAGCGGCTGTGCCGTCGTGTAGTCCGGGATGATCCGGCTGGTAACGTTCCGCACCAGGAACGAGTAATCGGGATGCTGAGCGTTCCGCAGGACTTCCTTGACGGCTGCATTCCTTGCAGACACTGTGCCGCGCTGATCGAACCGGCAGTGCCAGTTATGGACCGTCACGGGAATATAGCCGATAATGACGGATTTCGTCTCCCGGTCATTCTGGTTGAACTCGCCAAGGTAGGTGAATGGATAGGGCGTGTCCTCCCCCGGCAGCGCACCGTCATACACACTGTCCGGATAGCGCTCCATGAGCGCCGCCCTAACCGCTGCGAAATAAGCCTGTTGTGGTTCCAGCATAATCTGATTCCTCCGTCACTTCATGAGCCGCTTCAGGTCATCATGGAAGCGTCTGCTCTCCTGCTCAAATGCCGGGCGTATATATGGCTGCGCGTCCATATAGCGCGTCCCCCACTCCACATACCCCGCATAATTTGTATGAGGAGCGACCTCAGCCGTGAGCCCGTTGTCCCGAATTTCTAGGGTAATATGATCTGTAAGATTGCCCGTAACCCTCGGGCAGATCATCTGTGCAGTGGTCTGCATCTCAGAGCCATGGAACTGCACGACTGTCTTCACGTCCTCGAGCTTCACATTGTCCTTAAGTTTCGCCTCGAATTCCTTGAAGCCTTCCAGCTTCACACTCGTCCTGCCCATACCGTCACTTGCTTTCCTTCTGGATCTCTGAAACAATAAACACCTGCTTGTTCCGGAGCATAAAACAACTGTCTGCAGTGTACAGCCTGTCACCAATCCGGATCCTGTCAAAAGGATGAGTGTAAGGATTAAGCAGCCGGATTGTCAGCGCGTCTTCCCGGATATTTCCATACTCGATCTGCAGATTCCTATCACCTTTTGGCTGAGTGCTCGACTGGGTGATGGACGCAACGCGCTTTTTCTCGATGACTTCAGGATCTGTATAGTTACCGGTTTCCTCGTCATATTCCCCCGGGATTACACGCTGAAAGTATACTGCCTTGTCAAACCTCATAAAGCGCCCTCCTATCAGATGAACTTGATGCAAGGGCGCCTCCTGTGGTAGGCGTCGAGCCAGCTGGTGATATCCTTCTCAAACTCGGCAAACGGGTTATCGCTCCATGAAAGCGTTTCTCCCTCGACCGTATGGCTTGCCGCGCCTTCCGAGCCGATGCGGTTATACTGCTTCACCGAGACAGCAACGACAATGTATGCCAGATCATCCGGCACGGCTTCCACACCACCGAGCTTCACTTTCAGCTGCGCTTTGACATCCCCGATGATGTCCCAGAGCTGGTCTTCAATTTCCGCCCCGATCTCGTCGGTAGGATCAATGCGGCGCTTTACCCTGTCAAGCAGTTCCTGTGTCATGATCATTCCTTCTTTCTTGCCGTAGTCTTCTTCACTGCCGGCTTTTTACCCGCTGTCCGCTTCGGCTTTTCTTTCGCGGGAGATTTCGCCGGTTCCTTCTGTGCCATCTCCGGTTCTTCCTTTGCAGCTTCCGTCTCCGGAGACTCAGGGATGGCGATCAGCGGCACATGCTGGAGATTGTCACTGGTGGACAGCGCATGTATCCGCTCCGGTGTCGGGTTCAGCCCCTCCCTCGGGTACGTATCCCCGGGTTTGTAGCGGTGATAGGACGTGATGCCGTCGACAATCTTCCAGTCCTGCAGGTCGACCCATGGTCTGATTACAACATACATTCTCCGTACCTCATGCCGGGGAGGAAGTCCCTCCCCGGTCCGTATCAATCTGTGTTATCAGGCGCCCTGAGTGACTCCGGAAGTATCACCTTCGGTATCACCGGACGTATCGCCTTCTGTGTCGCCCTCGGTATCGCCCTCAGCACCAGCAATGGAGCCCTTGATCACGCCGTCCAGGAGCTCCGGATAGAATACCACGGAGCAGAAGAGCAGCGTCGTGATGGAAGCATTGTCAGTTTCAATGGAATGAGTCATGCCCACAAGACCGGACTCGTCACCGGTCAGCTGGAAGGATTCCGCAAGGTCTCCGCCAGATGCCGGAACATATGCGCCGTTCAGATTCTCGAGCACAGTGCCGATGACTTCGCCTTTTGTCAGCTCCGGATGAACGAACGCTGTGCCGAGCCCGAGGAAGTTCTCTACATAGGTGAATCCGAACGCGGTCTGCGTCGTGATTGTTCCGCTTGCCAGATAGTCCGCCACATCGTCGGAAGAAACGAAGTAGACCGGAGTTGCATCAGTGTCAACATACTTCTTCTGAAGGGCTGCCCATACATAAGCAAGCGCCGCCTGCAGGTTCTCGCCGGCCGGAGCTGTGCCGGTGCCGAGCCCGATGGTGGTGAAGAATCCCGCCTTGATCGTCTTCCTGATCTCGCCGATCAGCTTCTCGTCGGTCATGTTGATGGCTCTTTCGCGGCCGTATTTCTGGATAGACTCGGCTGTTACCTGCTTGCGGTATTTGCCAAGGGTAAGCTCGATGGTCTTTGCCAGTTCCCTCTTCACCTTAGACAGGGCGATGACTTCGCCTTCTGCTACCTGATCGGCGATGACGACGGTCTCCTTGTAGAGCTTGATCAGCGTGCCGGCAGACATCGGGATCATCTCCGTGATGCCGAGGATGCGCTGCAGGGTCTCGATGTTGTCTTTGATCCTGCTCGTAAAATCAATGGAAATAGCCGGGGCGAGGTCACTCGTGGTCGTCTCATTCTCCGGCACGGTGAACATCTGGATGTTCATAGTCAGTTTTCTTGCAAGTCTTTTACATACGTTCATGGTATTCTCCTTTTTATGATCCCTTTTCTTTACGTAAAAAGGTTTATGTGTTCTCTTATCAGTTTCTGGCGTTCGGTAGGATTCTTAATAGCCATGATCCTCTCTTTCGTCCAGCCGCCGTCGCCGTCACCCTTCTTCTTCGGGCTGCCCCCGCTTGCCTTCATGGCTGCTTTGACGCCATTGTTCACGGCGTCCTGGAAGAGCTTCACGAACTCATCCACGTTCGCCTTGGTCTCTTCTGCCGTATCTGCGATCATGTGGGCTACCAGCTTCGAGGATACGTTGATGCCTGCATCCTTCAGGATGTCCGATGCAGATGAGAGCATGTCCGCGTTCCGCTTCTCAGCCTTCAGCTCCGCAAGCTCCTGCTGCATCTGTTTGAACTCAGCGTCGCGCTTTTCTTCCTTGCTCATGTTCTTGAGCTTCTCAGCCTCGGCGGCTTCCCGGGACTTCTTCTCGGCTGCTTTTGCGGCCTTTGCAAGCCTCTGCTTCACGATCCGGTCGATGTCTGCCTGCGTGTACTTCTTCTCGTCCTCGCCGCCCTTGTCATCATCGTCACCATCATCTTCGTTGCCGCCGCTGCCTTCCTCATCTCCGTCGTCACCGTCATCCCCGTCATCTGCGAAGAGCTGCAGGTTCATGGGGAGAAGCGCTCCCAACCTGGAATGCCTTCTGTACTGTTCACGGTTCATCCGCGCTGTAATAATTCTGTTCATCATGGTCTTAATCCTCCGAAAATCCATATGTTAAAGGTCTATGTTGCCCTGTTCCGTGGCTTTAAGCAGGTCCACGTTCCCGCGTCCCCTCGCTGTGAGGGTAAATAAAAAGGACGGTCTCCCGTCCTGATTAAACAATCTCAAAACTTACATATTCCGGGTACTGCTCCGCAACGTCCCGGAGCCCCAAAAGTGCGCTGTCAAGAAGGAGTCTCGCCTTCTTCGAACAGTGTCCGTGCCAAATCAAAGCGCCGTCCCCCGGCTCTCCTCTGACTGATACAAGGTCGTTCGTGAACTCCGCAATGGAATTCACCAGCGTGAGGAACAACGTGCTCACAGAGGCGCACACGATGTCGGTTCCATGTGTGGAGTATCCGGAATGACCGCGGATGTGCAGGCTCGGCGGTTCTCTGCTCCCGTAGGTGATTTCAATCATGTATGCACCTCATCATCTTTCAGAAACATGTCGTCGTCAGTTGTTCTATAAGTGCTGCATACCGGACAAAGGAATTCATAAATGGCACTATTGTACTGCGTGCCGATTTTCCTCAAGTCTTCCGCTTCAGCCTCAAGAATTGAGCCGCAGTGGACGCATTTGAATCTCTTCGGATACGCCTTCGGCTTCTTGCCTTCGACCAGAATCCTCATTCCCGTACCTCCGCACCACTTACGCCGTTACAGCGGATACAAAACTCATATGCTTTGATTTTGCCCCTTGCTTCTGTAAGCTGGCTGCCCATGTAATCACAAGCACTCTCAGAGGCTTTCAGTGCCTCTTTGAGTTTCTCTTTTTCTGCTGCCAGCTCTTTATGTGCTCTGTTCATCGCAGCCATGCTCAGCTTGAGTTCCTCGAGCTGGCGAAGCCGTTCTGTCTTATCTTCATCTGTCTCGTGCAGGTATTCCGCAACAATCGTCGCCCAGTTCGTAACACTCATGTACACATCACTGCTGATGCAATCGTTTTTCTTGTAGCTATCAAGCCACTTCTGGGCTCTATCTTTGAGCGTCATTTCTCTTACTACTTCTGACATAATGCATTACCGCCTTTTTTGTGAATGCCTTGTATTTCGGCGCAGAAACAGTCAAGGCACACTGCTTTCGGGTCCGGAGCCCTATCTGCGCCGTTATGATCTATCAAAATTGCGCCGGCGCA
>CACYBO010000023.1 GCA_902772685.1 uncultured Eubacteriales bacterium
ATATTATAACTAAGGGAGGAAGGAAGAAATGAAGAGAAGTTATTGCTCAGTTCTTGTTCTCATCTTATCGCTCATTATGGCGATGAGTATGAGCGTGAGCGTATTTGCTGATGATGAAAGCACTATTGCAGATGGTGTATATGACGCTACTGCAGAGGGTGCCTATACCATTGCTAAACCTGATGGTAGCACAGTCTCAAATCCGCTTTTATGCAAGAAGGTATTTGTTGAAGACGGTGAGGCTGTTGGCGTATTTGAGTCAGCGAGTAAAAACCTGTCACATGTTTTTCTGGGGGACATCAACGTGGACAGCTCGGAAGGTGAGCTGACCAATCTGTATGATCCGGAAAACGAAAATCTGGGAGAGGATGTGTACGAAACCTCTGTTGTTGGAGAAGGCAGGAGAGTTGCTTTACCAATCGAACTTGATGAAGATATGATAATTGCCAACAGGACAAAGGCTGGTAAAAATTTCAGATGGGTAAAATACACTATTCATATTGATTCAAGCAAACTGTCAGAAATAGAATCCCCAGCTGAAAAAGCACTTGAAATCACGAACAACATCGAAATGCAGAAGTTCGAATCTGCAATCCTTATCGTTACTGAAACCGTTGATGGCACAGAATATGCCATGGATATAAAAATGGGCAGTAATGCATATGATATCGTCAAAACAGAAGATGGAGAAGAGATAGAAATCGATGATGATAAGATATTCCAAGATGTTCCTGTAACAGTTGGTGAAAATATGGTCGTGAAGTTCCATGCAACAAAAAGCGGGAAATGGTTCAAGCGAGAAATGACAGTTGACCTGGAAGCTGAAACAGTTACATTTGATGAGCACGAAACAGTAATTGATTCTGTGTTTAAAAAAGATGACACAGAGGAGCAGGTTAAGGAAAAGGCGAGGGCTAATGCAACACCAGAGCTTGTCAATGATCTTATCGAAGTCATATATCAGACGAAGAAATATGAGATGACTGACATATATTGCATAGCTGCAGGAGCTGCCTGGAATGCACTTACTGATGAGCAGAAAGAACAGGTTGAGGAAAGCGATTACTTTGCCCTCAATACAGGAAGTGCAACTGCTGACAATCCACGCAATACTGCGCCTGACAAAGAGAACGAGATCCTGGTAGTAAGCTTCGGGACATCATTCAATGATAGCAGAAATATGGATATTGGCGGGATCGAGCACGCTCTCGAAGATAAAAATCCAGACTGGTCAGTGAGAAGAGCTTTCACAGCACAGATAATCATCAACCACATTTATGCGCGTGACGGAATCAAGATCGATAATGTAGAAGATGCTCTCAAGAAAGCAAAAGAGAGCAACGTCAAAAATCTTCTTGTACAGCCTACTCATCTGATGCATGGACATGAGTATGATGAACTGGTAGAAGCACTGAATAAAGTCAAAGACGACTTTGAATCAGTAGCTATAGCAGAACCTCTGCTTGGCGAAGTCGGTGCAGACGCGACAACTTTGAATAAAGATAAAGAAGCGGTTGCAAAAGCTGTAGTAGCAAAAGCAGTAGAAAGTTCCGAGTATGATTCTCTAGAAGCAGCAGAAGAAGCCAAAGCTGCATTTGTATTCATGGGGCATGGTACATCACATGACGCTGCGATCACATACAGTCAGATGCAGGCACAAATGAAAGAACTGGGATACAACAACGTGTTTATTGGGACCGTTGAAGGTAATCCTGAAGCAACAGCTCTTCCTCAAGTGAAGCACGCTGTTGAAGCTGCCGGATACGAAAAAGTCATACTACGTCCGCTGATGGTAGTAGCTGGTGATCACGCAAATAATGACATGGCAGATGAAAATGAGGGATCAGGCTCATGGTTCGCAGGATTCGCCTATGGTGGAGAGTTCGAGGTAGAAGGCTCTGATCATCCGGTTGATATCGGCGAAGGATTCGGTAGGCAGAATGTTGAATGCCAGATAGCAGGACTTGGCAGAATCTCTGACGTCTGGGACATCTATGTGTCTCATGCTGCAGATGTTAACTATACAAAAGTCAATGAGGCAAAAGAAACTGCACTCACTACACTTGCAAAGTATGAAGCAGATTCTCTGAATGATGATGAAAAGGCTGCATTAGCAGAAGCGCTTGCTGATGCCAAGACGGCTATAGAAAATGCGACATCAGTCACAGATGCAGAGAATGCAAAGAAAGATGCAGTCGCAGCTTTGGATGCGTTACTCTATGCAGAGAGCGAGGATGTAAACGTTTACTATGATAAAGAAGGAAAAGAAACTATTCTTGGTATGTTCCGTGTAATGAAATACAGAAGTTCTATCGTTGCGCAGAAGAACGGAAAGCTTCTGGTAACGATCACAAACAAACCTATGACAACACAACATAACAAGATGGCATTCGTAGCCGGCGATAAAACAGAGGAAGAAAAAGAAGCCGCAGCTATTCCTGCCGAAAAGAAAGGTCCAGATGCAGAAAATAAATACCAGTCTACTTACGTATTTGAAGTAGATCCGGCTGACGTAGATAAGGATCTGTTCATTTCGTTAAATACTACAGGTTCTTCTGGGACAGCATGGGGAACAAATGCAACTTATCGTATCAAGGTTCATAATACGCAGTATGTGCAGGATCAGATCACAGAGGCCAAACGTCTTAAGAAACAGGCTGATGATGCCGCTATGATCAAAAAGGTCAAGGCTGGAAAAATCAAGAGCTTCAAGGTCAAGGCTGGCAAGAAAAAGGCGACATTCAAATGGAAGAAGAACACTACGTTTGCCGGATATGAGTTAAAGTATAAAGTCGGAAAGAAGACAAAGACTGTTAAGATCAAGAGCGCAAAGACCGTAAAGAAAGTCATTAAAAAGTTAAAGAAGGGCAAGAAGGTTTCTGGAAAGATCAGAGGATATAAGAAGATCAACGGAAAGACCTATTACGGGAAATGGGTTAAGTCAAAAACAGTTAAAGTAAAATAGTTGCTGAATAGTATTTAAGGCACAATTGCTAATACTGGTTTAAACACAATTACAACACAGGGAGGCCTGTCCTCAGACAGGCCTCCCATAGTGGCCTTTTACAGGTCAGAGGAATTTAATCATGAAATATGGCAAAAGCAGGTTTATAGCTATTATTATGGTCTTTATGCTGGTATTCTCCAGCACAGTTACAGCGTTTGCAGATGACGAAGCTGTTGCTGACAAAGAAGATCAAAAAAAGCAGGAAGAGCAGCAGAAAGCCAAGCAAGAAGCAGAGAAGAGGGCTGCTGAAGAAAAGGCTAAAAAAGAAGCAGAGGCAAAAGCTGCTGCCGAAAAGGCAAAACAAGAGGCTGAAGCAAAGGCTGCTGCTGAGAAAGCCAAAAAAGAAGCAGAAGAAGCTGCAGCAGAGAAGGCTAAGCAGGAAGCAGAAGCGAAGGCTGCGGAGGAAAAGCAGGAACAGGCAGACGCTTCCAACGAAGAGGAGGTGCCTCAGATAGAGAAACCATCAGCAGGCAGTGACTCCAAGAATGCAGAGCCTGGAAAAGGAATTTCTGTAAAAGCAACAGATAATTCAAAAAAAGACAATGATCTAAAGCTGCAGAGTGACGAATTATCTGATGGAACGTATAAACCTGAAGCAACATTTACAG
>CACYBO010000024.1 GCA_902772685.1 uncultured Eubacteriales bacterium
CAATAGAAGTTGTAGCTGCAATTATTAAGAGAGACAATAAATACTTTGCTACTCAACGTGGCTATGGTGATTTTGAAGGCGGCTGGGAATTTCCTGGTGGTAAAATAGAAACTGGCGAAACACCGCAGCATGCTTTGATTCGTGAAATAAAAGAAGAACTCGACGCGGATATTACCGTCGGCGAGCTCATTGAAACTGTTGAATATGATTATCCTAAATTCCATTTGACTATGCACTGCTTCCTTTGTGAGTTGATTTCTGAACACGTAGTCCTTCTCGAACATGAAGCCGCAAAATGGCTATCGCAGGAAGAATTGGATTCTGTTGATTGGTTGCCTGCAGACCTAGATGTAATTAATCATTTGAAATGAATACAGTGTTTTTCATTTTAAGATGAGTTTTATCATCCATCCTATCTATTGACATAGCAGGTATCTATTGCCTAGGAATACTATTGTTCATCTACGTCTATTGTTTTGAAATGCTGTCAAATATTGTAACGATTTCATTGGGATTAGTGTTAAACCATTCAGATCCAGGTGCATCTTCTATCCATGCCCCTTGGTATTTCAAAACACTGTGAATCGCTGTTTCGAGTTTTGCAGAGTCGTCGCATTTTATTATCAATGCAATATGTGGGAGTTCCGGATATGCAGTTTTTGCTTGATCTGCTATTCTATCAAGTGGGTTAACGTCCGTTCTTCCAATCTTACACGGCCATTTATTTAAATTACTGGTTTTGGCGTAGCGTTCATAAATATCATAGTAATAAACGTATATGGATTGTTCTCCTTCACCAATCACTTGCTCAACTTCCACTATGTTCCTCTTTGTTTTTGGCTCTATTATTTCTTCAATTTCTTTTTTATGATATTTTAAGGTCCATATCCCATATCCTTTATTTTCTAAACCGGAATCTTTAAGATATGAGGTGGCCTTTTTGAATACTGAAACATAATCTTTATTTTCTTTTTTTCCACCATGTTCAACAAAATAATCTATTACAGTTTTAATGGCATCACTTCTTTCAAATTGTTTTCCATCAAATAATTCGATGAGTATCTCTTCAAAAAGTCTTGGTGTTAATTTTAACCCTGTGTATTTCATTTCACTCATGATACGAACCCCTCAATACGATAGACTCATTTACATATATCACAATTAAGCCCTTGATTTAGTTTCCACTCCGTCCTCCCCACTTCTTTGGTTTCTTCAAAGTGGACTTCTTCGTCTTTCTACGCAGTTCAGGTTTAGCCTCAACTGATTCCTTTGCCGCTTTTGGCTTGCGCTTGACGACTTTCACCTGGGTCGCATTGCGGCTCGGCGATTTTACTTCTCTATTGAAGAACTCACAACTGGTCTCGCCGCATTCTTTGCCAACTTCGGCATGCATGCAGCGTTCTCCTGCTTTTGCGCAATATACCCAGTCTTCTTTGTCTGTGACGAATGCTCTGCTCATCGCTTTTGCTTTCCTATTCGCAGATACTCTTAATAAACGCCTCGAAGTCCGCCAGAATCTGTTCCATGTCCACGGACTCATCATCAATCGCCAGACCATAGAAAGGCGGTACTTCCAGCCCGCGCGCTTTGATGGCGGCTTTCAGTTCCTCGATATAGACGCCTTCGCCTTCGATGATGGCGTCATTGTATTCCAGTTCCACTGGTGCGCCGCCCCAGTGTTCATCCCAGCTGGTGATGGACACACCACAGGTCGGGGATCCATCGCAGCTCAGAACGCCGACGGTTTTATATCCGGCTCTTTTGTACTCTTCCATGTATGTGGCCACGCGCTCCGCAATCTCTCTGCAGTGGGTGCGGAATCCATGGTTATCGTACAGATTCTTCGTGTGGAACCATCTGGAGATTCCCAGGTACAGCGTCTCCGGGCAGTCCATCTGGTTGATGCCCAGACCGTATTTGTTCAGGGTGTCAAAGACTTCTTTACACATGCCCGGGTAGCGGGCCAGACCCTGCACTTTGTTGTTCGTGTTCAGCAGGCAGCTGGAAACGAATATGATCTTCTTGCTTCTTGCGTCATCGCGTCTGTCCATGGTAATTCTCCTCTATTGCATCGGGAATGGTTGACTATGTTCGGATGGGTTTATTATAGCACAAAGCCGCCGGCATGACTGCATGCGGCCTTGAACAGGTCATGCCGCTTTTGCTCTCTGGTTTTGCATTGTCCTGTTACAATAACTCCTCCAGTATTTCCGGGAGCGCGATTATCGATGAAGTTGCAAAGATTATAAGTATCGTGTAAAACGGATGATTCAAAATGAATGCTATTATTACTAAACTGATCATCATATCTGCGACCTCCTTTGCTCACCTTCCCCTCTTGCTGTAATTGTCGCATCCTAGGTGTCCAAAAAACACCACAGGTGATTTTTGCGCGAAATAAAAAAAGAGCTCGGTGCGGATACCACCGTCGAGCTCTTTAAAACAGTAGGATTCGTTTCTGCTAAAATCTCCTGTTTTGTTGCTTTTGCTCCCCTATTATATCTCATCCAGCGAAGCATCCCCGATGATGTTCCCCAAATCGATGTTTTTCTGCAGCATCGGCTTGGACACTTCCTCCCAAAGGATCTTCGATCCCTTCGCCGTACGGCTCTGCCGCTCGATGGCCCGGGACAGGCTGATGCCCTTTTCGCGCCAGTCCTTCCCGCCGGACGCGTCATTGAGCATGACTGGCTGCACATTGTCTAATGCCTTTGCGAACTTCGCCTCAGGCGTCTCCGCGGCTTCAAACTCATGGAACAGGTCCATCATGCGGTCTCTCTGATCATCCGGCAGAATCCCAAAGATCCTGTCGGCGGCCTTCTTTTCCCGCTCCTCCTGGGACTTGATCGCTTCCAGATCATAGGCGTAAGTGTCCCCTGCGTCGATCTCCACGATATCATGAATGAGCAGCATGGAGATCACCTTCAGCAGGTCCACCTCCTCATTGGAATACTCCTCCAGGACCAGCGCCATCAGCGCCATATGCCAGGCGTGCTCCGCGTCGTTCTCCCGTCGGTTGCCGGAGCAGAGGAAGGACTGCCGGAACACCTCTTTTTCTTTATCGACCTCTCTGCAGAAGTCCATCTGCCGTGTGAGTCTTTCGTTATGATCCATAGTTGAACTCCTTTTGTTAAATCACCAGGTTAATCATACCACAGTTGATCCTTCCTTGTGGGGTACGATTCGCGGAATGTATGGGGTACAGTACCCCACGAGTAACGATAATCGTACCCCACAAGACCTAAAAAAGAGCCGGAATCGGCTCTTTAATCAGTTTCAGCTGCGCTTTTTCTTCTTCCGCTCTTCTTTGAGTGCTTTGCGCTCCTCTTCTTCCTCCATGTAGCGGATCAGTTCGTTACGCCTTGCCTTGACCTCTTCGGTTGGCACGACGCGGTACTCCTCCATGTCGGGCAGCAGGTCGATGTAAACACTGTCGAATTCTGCCTTTGCAGTATCGTTGATCCGGCGATCCAGTTCCTTGAGGCGGACCAGATCGATGGTGTTCCCGGCCGGGAGGAAATAGATTTCAGCCCAGATTTTGCGGCCGGTCTTGATGACTTCGATTGCCGTGATTTCACAGCCTTCAGCGGAAAGCGCTGCCCTGCTGATCTCCTCGATCTTCTCTTTGATTTCGCTGTCCGGGGCGAAGAGCACCAGACTCCGCAGGGAGTCAAAAATCATCTCAATCGGTTCCTTGATCAGGACGATGGCCAGGATGATCGCGATGCCCGGGTCCACGTACGGGCAGATGAAGGACAGGGACGTGCGCATGAGAATCAGATTCAGCACAAACGCGCAGCCCACGCCCAAAGTGCTGAGGGCGTCCAGTTTCCAGATAAACAGCTCCGCCTTGATGGACGGCGAAGAGTACTTCTTCTGAAAGCGATGGAGCACCAGGTACATGAGCACGCATCCCGCGGACACGGCCAGCTCAAAGACCGCCAGCACATTGGCGTCCACCTCGTTGCCGCCGGACAGGATCGTCTTCACGCAGTTAAGCACCAGCACCACATCCACGCCGAGGAGGATGCAGTACTTGATCAGTACGAACAGCGACTCCACCTGAGCGAACCCGTAGGGCTTCCGCTCCGTCATCGGTTTGTACAGCAAAGGCACCAGCACGATGAATGGTCCGATCATGACTAGGTCCGCAATGTCGTAGACGCAGTCCATGAGCACCGCCTTCGAGCCGGTGTAAATGGCGAAAAAAATCTCCGCTAGCAGGAAGATAATGCTGCCCGTCAGCGAGAGATTCAGAATCTTCTTTTCAGTCTTCAGTTGTTTATCTTTTGTGTCCATAGTATCTTTTGGATGGTTTCTCCCTTCGATACTACTTTAATCTATTGAATCGTCTGACTTCAAACACAAGTTTGCGGTCATTTAGTATTATCTTGCGGACATAATAACGGGACCGCAGCGGTATCAGCGACGCGCGACGCCGGTCCGACGCGCTGCCTCTGCGACGGCCTCCGCGACCGTTTTTCCCACGCCTTCTTCGAGGGCCTTTGGGATGATGTAATCCGCGCTGAGTTTGTCTTCCGGGATGAACTCCGCCAGCGCCTTCGCCGCGGCCATTTTCATCTCCTCATTGATGTCCGACGCTCTGACGTCGAAGGTCCCGCGGAAGACGCCCGGGAACGCGAGGACGTTGTTGACCTGATTTGGAAAATCCGAACGGCCCGTCGCAATCACAGCTGCGCCGGCTGCCTTTGCTTCATCAGGGAAAATCTCCGGGGTCGGATTCGCGCAGGCGAAGATGATCGGGTCCGGATTCATGGAGCGGACCATCTCCCCAGTGACAAGGCCCGGCGCGGATACGCCGATGAAGATGTCGGCGCCCTTGAGAGCATCCGCCAGAGAGCCCTTCTGCTGCTCCGGATTCGTCACAGCGGCCATCTCTTCCTTGATCCAGTTCATTCCGTCCGGTCTGCCCTGATAGATGATCCCCCTTCTGTCCGTCATGACGATGTTTCTGAAACCCGCGGACAGCAGCAGCTTCGTGATGGAAACGGCGGCAGCGCCGGCACCGGACGTGACGACCTTGACGTCTTCCTTCTTCTTGCCGACGATCTTTAGCGCATTCGTCAGACCAGCCAGCGTAATGATCGCTGTTCCATGCTGATCATCGTGAAAGATCGGAATGTCGCATTTTTCTTTGAGTTTTCTCTCGATCTCGAAACACCGCGGCGCGGAGATGTCCTCCAGATTGATCCCGCCGAAAGAGCCCGACACCAGATAGACCGTGTTGACGATATCGTCGACGTCCTTTGACTTGATGCACAAAGGGAACGCGTCCACATCGCCGAAA
>CACYBO010000025.1 GCA_902772685.1 uncultured Eubacteriales bacterium
CGGCGGCCAGGGTGTGCTGGAGGCCATCGGCACGGACAAGACCTTCACCCGGAAATACGGCTCCAACGGCTGTCCGGACAAGAGCGCGAGCGGCATGTTCTCCTACGCCAAGGGCAAGGGCATGGACTGGGGAACGATCGACACCTTGCCAGAGATCCCCGGCCTGGCGCTGTTCAAGGAAGGCCATGCCGGATACTATGTCGGCAACGGTTATGCCGTGGAGTGGAAAGGCTTCAACTATGGATGCGTGAAGACCGCAGTGAAGGGCCGTGGCTGGCTGAACTGGTACAAGCTGCCGTTCATCGACTACGGCGACGCGGATACGAAGATCCCTGCGCCCGAAGTCGTGGAGAACATCACCCTGGGCAGCCGTCTGCTGAAGAAGGGCAGCAAGGGCACGGATGTGAAAGCGCTGCAGGAGCTTCTGAACCAGCTGGGCGCGTCCCTGACCGTGGACGGCGACTTCGGGAGCAAGACGGAAGCGGCGGTGATTGCCTTCCAGAAGAATGCCGGTATCAAGCAGGACGGAAAGTATGGCGACCAGAGCCATGCCGCGCTGATGGCCGCCATCGCGGAGAAGGAGGCGCCGCAGCAGATCGAGTTGGAGGAACCGGCCCCTGCCGAACCTCCGAAGGAAGAGCCTGTGGAGACAGAGAAGAAGGTCACCATCGTCTGTGACAGCGGCACGGTGAACATCCGTACCGGCAACGACACGAAGTATACCCGGATCACTGCAGCGGAGAACGGCACCTTCCTGCCATATGTGGCGACCGCCGCCAATGGCTGGCACGCCGTCGTCGTGGGCGACAGGGTCGGATGGGTGTCAGGAAAGTACAGCAAGGTTGAGTAAGCGTTTATAGAATCATGCCCGGTGGCATTGTTCCTCTCGATGGGGAGCGGTGCCGCCGGGCATTTTTTTCGTTTTGGAAGGTGAACAGAGTTTCAGGGGTATAGCTGAATCGAAAATGGAGAAATGTCATATTTTAATATGGCTGAGGTATTGCAAATATGACAGCACTGGTGTATAATATCAATGTAAGGAGGGAATGAGCATGATTAACAAGATGATAGGCGAGAATATCCGAACATTGCGCGATAACGCTGGATTCACGCAGAGCAATCTTGCACAGTTTATGAAAGTGGATCAAAGCCTGATCTCAAAGGTTGAGAAAGGAGAGCGTGGCCTTTCCGCCGAGATGCTGGAAAAGCTTGCTGCGTTATTCGGTGTAACAGTTGAGCAGATTGAGAATCAGCCGGTTACAACGTCAAAGCTTTCATTTGCTTTCAGGGGTAGCGAATTTACCATTGAAGAAATGGAAGCAATTGCTACGATTAACAGAATTGCTCTAAACTCTGAATTCCTGGATGTCATGTTAAAGGGGGCGAAAGCGTGATTGATTATGCCCTTCTGATGACTCAAGCTGCGATGCTGAGACGGGAATTAGGCGAGGATAGCAGTTCTCCAATCGATATCTTCTCTATAGCTCTAAGTATCGAAGGACTGACTATTGTGTACTATCCTCTCGGTGAAAACCTGAGCGGAATGTGCATCAAAAGTCAGCAAGGGAACAGTCTTATTGCGATAAACTCGGCTATGACGCTGGGCAGGCAAAGATTCTCCATGGCACACGAATTATATCACCTTAGGTTTGATGACAACATGATTTCAGTCTGTGCGAAAAAAATCAATTCAGGGATTGAGATCGAAAAGTCTGCAGATATGTTTGCTTCATATTTCCTGATGCCAGATGCGGCACTGATGGAGATGGCAAGAAAGCTGACTGAGAAGAATGGATCGAAGCAACTGGCTTTGAACGATGTGATTCGTGTTGAACAGTACTTTGGCATTAGTCATCAGGCAGCTGTTTACAGGCTAATGCATACGCCCTATCTGGGCCTTGAGAACGGGAATGCTTTTCTGACTGAGGCTGTACGCGGAAAGGCAGAAGCGCTTGGATACAGCTCTGCTCTGTACAGACCGTTGCCCGAAGCAAACCAGCATATGACATATGGGAATTACATTCATCAAGTAGAAGAAGCGCTTGAGAGAGGACTAATATCCAATGGAAAATATGAAGAGCTGCTGATGGATGCATTCCGCTCTGATCTGGTGTATGGTGATGACGAAGAGGAAGGTGATGTCATTGACTGACCCTGTTTTCTTCGACACTGATTGTTTGTCAGCATTTTTATGGGTCAATAATCAGAGCTTGCTGGCGCAACTGTATCCTGGTAGAATTGTAATTCCTGCCGAAGTTTATGCTGAACTCTCCCGGCCATCAATACCGCATCTGAAAGCGAGGATTGATATAATGCTTAGCAATCATGATGCTCGCATTGAAAGCATCCAGACCGGGACAGAGGAGTATGCGCTCTATCGGAAGCTGGTGGCAAAACCGGATCCCGGTCATATGATCATTGGCAGCGGAGAGGCGGCAGCTATTGTATTGGCAAAAGAACGAGGGGGTATTCTCGCCAGCAACAATCTGAAGGACATTTCAGTATACATTTCAGAGTACAATCTTCCGCATAAGACAACGGGTGAAATACTGAAGGAAGCCTTGCTGGAAGGATTGATTACGGAGGCTGTCGGTAATCAGCTCTGGCAAGATATGATACGGAAAAAAAGAAAACTGGGATATGCGTCGTTCTCCGATTATCTACAAGACCATGTTGGGGAGGAGTGAGAATCATGGCGAGAGATGAACATCATGTGGTACCAAGCCCAAGTGGTGGATGGAATGTAAAGCGAAATAACGCCCAGAGAGCAAGTATCCACACTAACACAAAGGCTGAAGCCGTAAAAGCAGGTAGACAGATCAGTCAAAACCAGGGAACAGAACTGGTTATCCATGGGAGAAACGGACGAATCCAGAATCCTGATAGTCATGGACGCGATCCGTGCCCGCCAAGGGACAAGCGATAAACGATCAAATTGATGCCGAGCACTCGATAGAAGAGGCTCGGTTTTTTGTTGAAGCTCTATACTCCTCGTATACCACAGACAGTCCCCATGACACGAGACGCATGGGAAC
>CACYBO010000026.1 GCA_902772685.1 uncultured Eubacteriales bacterium
CAGGGTCCCGGTCTTATCAAAAACGATTGTGTCCGCTTCCGCAACTGCTTCCAGGAACTTCCCTCCTTTGACGGAGATACTGTGCCGTCCAGCGTAATCATGGATCTGCTCCGTATCCAATTCTTCTGGGTTAGTTTTTACTAACCACATTATATACCTGTTGGTTAGCTTTGTCTAACTCTTTTTTAGGGCAAAAAAAAAAGCGGCTCCGGAGATTACCAGAACCGCATCTGATCTGAAATGAACCGTTCCTGCCTGGCAAGCGTGATTCGGTCCCCTTCCATCTCATGACCGATCAGGAAAGGACTGTCCGGATCGTGCCGGCGCATATTCTGCCGAACCAGTTTCTTGTCGTAATTTGCGTAGCAGTACCTGCAGTCATGGGTGCAGGTATTGTACGCGCCGATGTCATGGCCCAGCAGGCAGCTGCATTCCGGCCGGGCTGCCGTCTCGGACTTCGGTACATGCAAAAACTCCCCGCAGGACTGTTCTAAAATCTGCTGTGTCATGCACCCGGACACATCCACGCCGTAGGCGGCAAGGTCTGTCCCCTCCACGCAGCTCCGCACCGTCATACCGTTCTGCTTTCCTGCTTTTGCAAAAGCAGCCCCGATGGCGATCCGCTCCTCCTGCCGCACCCTGCGGGCCTGAGGGAAGTTGTGCTTCGTCTTCTCGTACAAATCGATGAAGCTGATGACCACCTGTTTGGTATACCCTCGCAGCATCTCCGCCATCCTTGTGAAGGCTTCGATGTGCAACTCTACTGTATAGTCGTCGGAAATAAAGATCGGGTCATAGCGCCAACTGATGGAGTCCGGCCCGACATGATCGGAGACTTTCCGGAAGGTCTCTATGACCTCCTCCGCAGGCGGCACATTGGGCTCGATCTCCGGCCCGTACGGCGTAATCGTCACAAACCAGAAGGGATGAAACGCATCGAACTCCTCCAGATAGGGAACCAGCGGGGCCGGGTTTTTGGAACAAAACGCCATGATGTCCACCACATCCGGCGTAAGCAGATACTTCGTCACCTGCTGGGGATCATAGGGGTTTCTCACCAGCACAAATCCCTCCGCTACGCGATTGCGGAGCCACTGGCTGTAAAAAGCCGGTATGTCTGTTCGCATCCCGGTGTTGATGATCATAGGCGCACCCTTAGTTATTCCCCTACTTGATTTTTGAAATTTCTCTGGCCGGAACGCCTCCGACGATGGTGTCTGCCGGAACGTCTTTGGTTACGACTGCACCGGCTGCGACGACTGAGTTGTCGCCGATGGTGACGCCCGCCAGAACGGTCGCGTTGGCGCCGATCCAGACGCGCTTGCCGATGCGGATCGGGGCCGGGTGAAGCTGCTGCCGTTTCGCCGGGTCCAGATCGTGGTTCAGAGTCGCGAGGACGACGCCGTGCCCGATCAGCGCACCGTCATCGATATAGATGCCGCCCTGATCCTGGAACTTGCAGTCCGCATTGATGAACACCTGATTCCCGATGTGGATATTCTTGCCGAAGTCGGTGTAGAACGGCGGGAACATGCCGAAGTTCTCCCCCACCGGCTCACCGATCAGCTCTGAAAACAGCGCGGCCAGTTCGTCCGGTTCGTGGTACTGATTGTTGATCTTGAGGGTGATCTTCCGGGCCTCGCGGCTGTATTCACGCATCTGCTCAATGACGGCCCAGTCCTCACCGATCGTATCTCCGTTGTTGAAATGCTCCAGTAATTCTTTTAAGTCCATATTTTCTCTGCCTATTCTGCTGCTCCCAGCACCTTCACGAAGTCTTCCATCACATCTGAGATCTTGATCTGCTGCGGGCAGACCTGTTCGCAGCTGCCGCAGTCCAGACACGCCGCCGGCCGTTTGTCCTCCGGAATCGCGCCCATCGCCATCGGTGCGATGAAACCGAACAGTCCCGCCTTCGTGGTCAGAATGTGCTCATTGTAAAGCTCGATCAGGCGCGGGATATCCAGTCCCTGCGGGCAGTGGTCTGTGCAGTAGTGACACGCGGTACACGGCACGGATTTCTCACCGGCGAGCTGCGTCGCCACCTGCATCAGCGCCTTCATTTCATCCTCCTGCAAAGGCAAGTCAGCCTCGAATGTGTCCACGTTGGCGTGCAGCTGTGCCTCATCGGACATGCCGGAAAGGATCACTTTGACCTCCGGCAGACTCTGCAGGAAACGGAAAGCCCAGGCCGGAATCTCTTCCTCCGGACGCA
Organism: uncultured Eubacteriales bacterium; assembly: GCA_902772685.1. GTDB lineage: Bacteria > Bacillota > Clostridia > Peptostreptococcales > Anaerovoracaceae > Lentihominibacter. The sequence goes on from CACYBO010000026.1 coordinate 2,216, forward strand.
GCGCCTTCAGCACCTGTTCCTGTTCCTCATTGAGCTTGGCCAGTTTGCCTCCGCGGAGCGGCTCCATGACCCAAACCGGAATGCCGTATTCCTTCAGCAGCTCAACTTTTTCTTTGCCGTGCTGGAACTCCCAGTCCAGATAATTCAGCTGAATCTGGCAGAATTCCATCTCATCGCCGTAAGCTTCTAAAAACCGCTTCAGCACCGGCATTTCCCCATGACAGGAAAAGCCCAGATATTTAATGCGGCCGGCCTGCTTTTGCGCGAGCAGATATTCCATGATGCCGTACTGCGGGTCGAGGTACTGCTCGATGTTCAGTTCGCAGACGTTGTGCAGCAGGTAGAAGTCAAAGAACTCCAATCCTGTCCGTTCGAGCTGTGTCTCGAAGATTTCCTTCACTTTCGGCATGTTTGTCAGATCGTATCCCGGGAACTTGTCCGCAAAGTAGTAGCTGTCTCTTGGATACTTACGCAGAGCCTCGCCCATAATCTCTTCGGAATGCTCTCCGTGGTATCCCCACGCCGTGTCGTAATAATTGATGCCGTGCTCCATAGCGTAATCCACCATACGCTGCGTCTGCGGGATGTCCACCTTTGCATCATCTCCGTCGATGACCGGTAGGCGCATAGCGCCGAAGCCCAGCATGGATAACTTCATGTCCTTGAATTGTCTGTACTGCATTGTGTCCTCCTTATTCCAGTCTTACTTCAGTGTGATCGTGACGTCGCGCTGCCCGAGCAGCTCCGCCATTTCCTCCGGGGTTCTATCTGTTATCTTACCCAGGCGCGTATACGCCCAGGAGTTGGTTCCGTAAAACAATACGATCTTATCGCCGGCATACAGCATGATGTCTCCGGCTTCGGTATCCATCTGCGTATCCTCTGCCGGCAGTTCCACGCCCAGTTCGCCGACCTGCTCAAAATCTTCATACATGGCCATGTCGATGGTCAGCGGCTGCTCCTTCACCTGCGCTGCGAGTGTTGCCACTGCCTCATTGTTTTCCCAATCGACCTTTACTTCCTGATCGTCGATCAGCAGGTTCATCTCCATATCAGTTTCCTCACCGGATTTCTCTGCATCGGATGTCTCAGTTTCTGTGGCTTTTGCTTCGGTGCTCTGTTCACCCTGTTCTTCTGTCTGATTGGATCCGCATGCGCCCATGACAAGCATCAGGGCGGATACCAAAACCAACAGCAACACTTTCTTTTTCATATTATACTCTGCCTATACTCTTTCTTGCAGCCCTCCACGTCCTGCAGTATAATCTCATAGTAATACCTAAACCTAACTTTAGGTCAAGGGTTAATTTTGTGGGAGGTTCAGTATGCGTTCCTATGGTATCGGACAAATCTCGAAGATGTTTGATTTGCCCATTTCAACACTCCGTTATTATGATAAAGAAGGTCTCTTTCCCGATCTTGCGCGTTACGGCGACAGGCGCCTGTTCAGCGACCGCGAAATCGATGCCCTTCGTGTGATCGAATGCCTGAAGGCCTCCGGTCTCGAAATCAAAGACATAAAACAGTTTATGCAGTGGTGCTCAGAGGGACCGTCTACTTACGCCAAGCGGAAGCAGCTGTTTGAAGACCGCCGCATAGCAGTCGAAGAAGAAATCCAGCAGCTTCAGAAGACACTGGACCTTCTGAACTACAAGTGCTGGTACTATGAAACTGCCATGAACGACGGCGGTGAAGACAAAATCCAGCGCATGCTGCCGGATGGACTTCCCGAAGACATTCAGAAACTCTACGACAACAGTTTCAGATAAATCAGACGCCCATAAAGAGAAATCATATAAAAGGCAATTACGAAAGAGCGATTACGTCATCGTTTATTCTTGGCTCACGTTCTCACTCATATTGCGCGTCTTGCCTTTGCATTATCACCAGATAAACGGGATGATTTTCTTCGTCTTCCGCTTGTATTCCCTGTACTCTTCGCCGAAGTCCTCTTCCAGCCGTTTTTCCTCCCGGCCGACCTGGATCATCATGATGACCACGTACAGGACGAATACAACGACCGCCTGCCAGGACCAGAGATAGACCAGCAGACCGATGTAGTAAATGAATACGCCCAGCAGCATCGGGTTCCGGCAAATCCGATAGGGTCCCCGCGTCATCAGCCGGCTCGTGCGCGGCGCAACTTCATGATTGAAGGCGTCCATCGGGTTTCCCCTGCCCACCAGCCGCATGTAGACGATCGACCAGATGCTGAGTCCGATTCCGGCCAGCGCCAGGACGGCCAGAATCGCCGTCTGCGCCATCCCGGGATGAATTTCCCCGGACAGTTTCCACATGATGAATGGGATCAAAACCACGAACAGTATCAATCCCATAATGTATCCAATAAAATCACGTATACTCATGGGAATATTGTAACATCTTCACGGAGTAGTGTCATCTTCTCCCCCTGTTCCGCTTTGAGTCTATAGGTCTTTTCGTTTCACACATAAGAGCACAGCAATGAAAAAGTCCCATCGTTACGATGGGACTTCTGATCTGTTTATTCTCATCCCATCGTTCAAGCCTTAGCACCTTACCATCCGTCGCCGTCTGGCAGGTTGCTGCACGGTCGTCGAGCTTGTCTCTCGCGTGCTCTTTATGGTCTGATTTAGTTGTGTAAGTTGTATTAGTTATATAAGTTGTATCAGTATTCTTTTATAATTTGTCGTACTTTGCGGCGGATCCCCTGGCTTTTTCCACGGGATACTTGGCTTCGTTTTCGTCCATCTTGGCGTTCACGATTTCATCCGCGTCCAGTCCCAGCTCGTCGAGCATGTTCTGGCAGTAGACGATGACATCGGCGAGTTCTTCCTTCACATGCTCCGCATCAAACTCCGTATCGTTCCACTGAAAACACTCCAACAGCTCCCCTGCCTCGATGCTGATTGACTTGGCCAGGTTCGACGGGGTGTGAAACTGTTCCCAGTCCCGGTCTTCTGTAAACTTGCGGATGCGGTCGATGGTTTGCTGGTTCATAATCGTACGCTCCTCCCTGCTTCGGAATCTTTTTCTCGCCTACTTCGGTATCTATTTCTCGTAAACAACTTCTCCATTGAAGATTGTGAACATTTCTTTTACTTTCGCAATCTTCTCAGGCTTGACTTCAAGAAGATTCTTGTTGAGAACAACGAGGTCGGCCTTCTTTCCTACTTCAATCGTTCCTACCTCATCTTCTCTGAAGTTCGCGATCGCGCCGTTCAGAGTGTAGCTCTGCAGCATCTCCTCGACTGTTGCCTTTTCAGCTTCAGGCGGAAGCATCTGGTCGTCGTCCGGATAAGCTCTGTTTACACCTTCGTGGATTGCTTCGAGCGGCCTGTCAGTCTGTACAGGATAATCGCTTCCCGAAGCTACTCTTACGCCGGCGTCAAAGAAACTCTGAATCGGGTACTGAACGTCGGCTCTCTCCTTTCCAAGGTAATCGACCGCCTGGTCGTAATACTCGTCATATACCGCCCAGAATGCCTGGATGGCTGCAGTTACATCGAGATCCGCGAAGCGCTGTACATCTTCCGGACTGACGAACTGAAGATGTGTGATCCCTGGTCTGGTCTTGCTGTCCTCGGCGTCTGCCTTTGCATATTCAATGGTGTCAAGAGCCTGAGCGACCGCGGCGTCTCCGATGGCGTGGAAGTGGTAGTTCAGATCCTCGCCCTCAAGGGTCTTGCAGATCTCGTTAAGCTCGTCGGTCTTTCCTTCCCAGGTGTATGTTCCGGAATTTGAAGGATCGTTGAAGTACGGCTCCTTCATGTACGCAGTCTCTGCTTCAAGGGCACCGTCGATGAATATCTTGGCGCCGTTGACCTGGACCTGTCCTTCGCTGAACTCATCTCTGTATTTTTTGAGCTTCTCGATGGCCTTGTCAGCGTCGTCGTCAGGCTCGATTCTCATGTACGCGTTCGCGCGGTACTTGAGTTCGCCCTCGTCCCGCAGCTTTTTGTATGCTTCCATTGTGCTGTCAAAGTTGCCCGGAGCGTCTTCGAAGGTTGTCGTCAGGCCATAGGAGAGAGCTTCCTCCTGATACGCCAGAAGAGCCTCCTCCATCTGCTCCTCTGTGAAGGTTGAGGAGTAACCGTATACTCTTTCTGAATCCATTATCCATCCGGTCAGCTCGCCGTTTTCATCTTTTTCAATGGTCTCGCCCTGCTC
>CACYBO010000027.1 GCA_902772685.1 uncultured Eubacteriales bacterium
TGGCCAGTGGATTGCCTTTGCAATGAATGAAGATTCCCTAAACACAGTGGCGGGACCGCTCAGGCTTCTCTCCTGATTCCCTCTTAGCCCCCGAATCAACGGAGGAACACGGAATGTTTCTGTAATGCTGTCAATTTGTAAGTCGTTTGTAATCGAATATTAACATATGTTAAGGTTTATTTCAACCCCCCGCACCTCACTTTGTCTTTACTTTTCTCACGACTGGCTGACCAAGATAGGTTCTTCCGCTGATGACCTTATACGGTGTAGCCTGTACGTAATAAACTTTCTTTGTTTTTAGTTTCTTCTTAATAGTATAAGACGTTTTCTTTGTTTTTACAGTCTTTGAAGACGAAAGGTTCTTTTTGAGACTGTATCGGAGCAGGTATCCGGTCGCCGGTTTAATCTTCTTTACAGTCACGCCAATAGCCTTCTTCTTCGCCTTGAGTTTCAGCGTTGTCTTCGAAATCATGCAAAAGCATGACGCGCCGTATGTCCCCTGTCCGCCAGTATTGACAGCACAGACTTTTACTTCGTAACATCCATTCGCTGCCAGACCTAGGATTTTGCAGGATGTACTCTTGGCGGTTAGGTATTTCCATGTGCCGCCTGCCTTACGGTAAGCGACTCGGTAGGTTCCTGCTCTGGCGGCGGATTTGTATTTGATCGTAATCGTCTTTGCTGACGTGTTGACGGTGGCGCTCAATCCGGTGACCTTGGCCGGCTTCGCAGGTTTTGGCCCCTCAGGATCTGGCTTCTCGGGTTCGGGTTGCGGTTTAGCTTTTATGGTGACTGGAAGCAGTATGTCTAAGCTTTTCCCCTGGTTGTCGATGCCTTCCGGCAGAACCACCTGTCCGCAGATCAGGAACGTCTGCTCCTTCTGATCAGAAGGATCGTAATCGTAGCCGTTCTCATTATCCCAAACGATGTCCGCCATAATCTCAGCGTTTTCTCCGGCACTGCCCTCGGTCCCGCTGTCGCCGGCCTGCTCTTCCAACGCTTCCGTGTATGCTGCATTCATCTTCACATGAGCCTGCAGCGGAATAAGAAGTTCAGTGATGGAATCATCGCTGATTCCGTTCGGCAGGTTCCGGAACGGCGTCAGGTCCGATTCTGCGAGATAGATGCTGTCCGGTTCCAAACTCACGCCCGGAGAGGATGGCTGTTCTCCCGTCAGATCCACAGTGTAGATGAAATCTTCCGGATAGCTCTTCCTGTATCCATTGCCGCAAGCGATGGCGCGGATTTTCACGCTGACGCGTTGACCTGCTTCCCCGATAGAAATAGGCTCCCCGTAAAGGGTTCCGCTAGTGGTCGTCGGCGCATCAAGATCCTCCCCCGCATCTCCGATCACATAACGAACCTGCGCATCGGCACATGGCGCATACAGCGCAACCCGGATCGGTTCCGCATAGTTGCCCGGATTCAGGCTCGCTCGCGGCGGACTGAGCACTGTCTCCGTCACGTCCACATGCACTCTTCCCCGGCGGTTTTCCTGTGCATAGGACACCCAGATTTCCGCATCGCCGCAGGAAACCGCAGTAATGAGGCCATATTGATCGACATCAGCGACTTGCGGATCGGAACTTTCAAATGTACAGTTGCCTGTCACATCATCCCCCGCATAGGTTACAGTGATATCCGCAGTTCTGTTTCTTCCTTTGACATGCAGCTCCGCAGATGACGGCGTCAACCGCAAAGGCTGCTCACCGTATTCGATAAACTCTTCGCTGCGCTGTAACGTGATATGATAGGTCCTTGTCACTTTCCCGCTTGGCGATGTGACCTCCACATCCACCTCCGAGGAAATCTCTCCCTTCACGAAATATGTCGGATAATAACCTCCGCTTCTTATTTTGATAGTTCCGTCATCATTCAAATCCCTTTGGGTGTTACCCACATTCTCTACCGGAATCACGCGTATAGACGCCTCCGGATCCGCGGTTTCCAGCCAGAGCCGCAGGAATGACTTCCCGTTACCATCCGCACAGATCTTGCTGACGTAATCTTCAATTCCTGGATCAAAAATAGGATCATACCCTACGCCTTTGTTTGCGGAGATCCATTCTCCACTGTCGGCAATCTGCTTTGGTTTCGTGTTGGAAGCACTAATCAGAAGACCACCCAGGTTCGCGTTATTGGACAGGGTTGCTGTACTCAGCGTATAGGTTCTGGTATAGTTTTTCTCCCCGACAGTTTTCGAAACGGTTACTGGAATGGCTGATTCGTCTTCTCCCACCGGGACGGAAATCTTCGTGCCGGCATAGTCCTCTCCATTCACCCGGGCGCTCATGCCATCGGGTACCTGCAGCCGCACATCAACCGCATCGGCGTCGTTCGGCGCCTGAAGGCTGTAATTCAGGATACTTGGTTCAAACGGATACCCCCACTTCAGTTCCTGATTCCCGTATTTCACACTGATGTCATTCAAATATGCTTTATTCACCGAAACAGCCATCAGATAACCGCTGTCGTTTTTGTAGTAGAAGGTTCCTTCCCGATCACAGCACAGGGGGCTGATGCAGTACTGCTGCATAGGAAGTTCGGGTCGGTAGAGGAGCTTTGCGTTTTCATGATGATCCGCTGTCGCATCCGCGCTGTCTTCCAAGCAGTAGATGCCGCCGGGGAATGCATTGAAGGTGAAATACAAGCGCACCTTTCCATCTGTATTTTCTGTCGCAGTCGACAGAATCGGCGATGCCTGGGGGTAGCCGGAGATGGGCACAGTGTAGATCAGAGAACTGTCGCTGAGCGTTCCGTCATCCCGGATCACTGCAAACATATGCCCCCCGTCCGCGCTGAACTGACCGCCCGCTCCTGCTGCGCCAACGTAGATTCTTCCATTGTGTACGACAGGTGAGGATGTCATCATGACATCCACCATCTCTTCACTGTTTTTGCCCGGCGTCTGCAGCTGGATGTATGAAACGTTGCTGAACTTTCCATTGGAACCGAAGTTCGCCTTATACAGCCGACCGCCTTTAGTAACAAAATAGATACGGCCGTTGTTGTAAACCACGGAACTGCGGATGTCGCCTTTGACTCCGGTGATTTTGTCGATAACTTCGCCTGTCCGCCTGTCAAAACTGTAGGCGACAGCGGTCTCAGGAAAAGCTCCCGCTTCTGAGAATGTGTTGTCGGCACCGTCATCTGATCCTACGACCACATAATTTTCATCCGCATAACATCCCGCCCAATAGAAGCCATGGGGAGCATCTCCGTGTTCCGACGGAAAATACTTCCACTTTGTCTCTCCTGTGGCTGCATCCAGACAGAAGAAAGGTCCGTCCTTCACTTCTGTTTCCCAGATGCCCGTATAGACACAGCCGTCAATATATGTGATGGGTGACAGAGTCTGGCTGTAGCGGTATTCTTCAGAAACCCACTTTGAGTGGAGGGTGTCTGCATCAAGACACTGTACACGGCCTTTCATGATCGGCACATAGAACTGGTCGTTGTCCGCGTCGTAAGTAATCGGGTTCATGCCATATCCTACGTTCAGTTTCAGTTCCTCGCTCTCTTTCACCACCTCGCCGGTATTCTTGTTGATCTTGTACACATGGGTGCTGGAAGCGGTGTACA
>CACYBO010000028.1 GCA_902772685.1 uncultured Eubacteriales bacterium
ACTACATCCACACCGACGGCGAAGACCCACGTGGTCCGTTCGGTTCCTCCGGAGCTTCCGAGGCGTTCCAGTCAGCCGATCACATGGCAGTAATCAACGCCATCAACAACGCTGTCGGCGTAAGAATCTACGAGATTCCTGCTACGCCTGATAAGGTCAAGGCCGGTATTGAAGCAAAGGCTAAGGGAGAACCAAATCCGAACAAGCCTGAGAAGTACTTCCTCGGTTCCGAGCTGTATGATGCAGTCGCCCAGATTAAGGCGAATCCAATGCAGCCGACTCTGCCGGACGACATCGAATTCGGTGAACTCGGTAAGGAAGGCGTACGTTGGAAGGCTGATCAGAAAGACCAGTATCTCAACTACAGAGATAAGATCAGAAAGTAAAGATCTGACACACGAAGAGGCGTCGCATGAAGCGGCGCCTCTTTTTTTCTTGCGGGGGCGCGGATCTCCGCAACTTTGGACTTGTGAAGGTGTGCACCAGTATTCGCCTGACACAGTAGGTCTGAGATTGCAAAAGTACAAACGGCAGTGGCTAGATTCACTGATACTTCGTAGTTGATTTGTACTTTTGATTGAGATCACCAGTATATGGACTGCTCATCTGATGCGACTGCATCTTCCCCAATAAAAAACTGCCGCACAAACAATGCGGCAGCGACAGAGTGGTCCATCAGCCTCCTGATGTCTTGCCGTTGACTTTGATGGTCTCGCCATCGTGGAGCTCCTCTTCCTCTTTGATCTTCTTGCCGTCCCGGATCAGAAAACCGTAGAGTCTGGTTTTGCCCGGGATGATATCGAAATAATCGCAGAGGTCATAACCGGTAGCGCCATCCGGAAGCTCGATGTTAGCCACGTTCTTCCAGCCGTTGAGCTGTCTGACCGGACCATTGAATAATATTTTGAGTTTAATCATTTCGTTCTCTCCATTGCCGGTCTGCGATGCCGGCTTCCCATTATCTATCGATGTACTTCGCAAATATCTGCTGTGCTTTATCCCCATCCGGGACACTGTTTATTATAGCACGTCCGTCAGGGAAAAGTTTGAAATCTGCTTCGTCATTTTTGAAGATGGTGAAATAGCGATTCCGCTTCACCTCGCCTTCGCCCTCCAGAGCAGCGACAACCGCATCGTAATCAAAGGATCCATCATCCTCCGGCGTGACCTGATAAGCATCGTGGCCGCACAGGGACGCGGTGTAGTTCTTTTGCCTATGCTCGAGGAGCGTATACTGATGCTTGCCGCAGACCGGACAGTCCGGATCAACGTCCACGTCGACGAAATCTGTATAGCAGTCCCAGGCGTCCATGGCGATAAGCTGATGGGAAATCGATTCGGATCCAACCAGAATCTTCATGGCTTCAGCAGATTCATAAGACGCGACGATGTTGGTGATCGGGCTGATGACGCCTATGGTATCGCAGGTCTCATAAGTCCCGTCCTCAGGAAGCGGACCGAGCAGACAGTGCAGACACGGGCCCTCACCCGGCAGGATGTTCATGCACATTCCGCCGCTGCCGACTGCGCCGCCATATACCCAGCGGACATTGTTCTTCAGGCAAGCTTCGTTGATGAGGTATCTCGTCTCCAGATTGTCGAGACCGTCGACAACCAGATCGACATCTGATATGAGCTTCTCGATGTTGTACGGATTGACGTCGACGACCATAGCGTCATACTCGATTTCAGAATTGATCTCCTGCAGATGCGCTTTTGCGGCTTCCGCTTTTGGAATCATCTCTTCTGCGTCTTTTTCCGTGAAGAGCACCTGTCTCTGAAGATTCGTGAGCTCTACGATATCCCTGTCGACCAACCTGAGATAACCCACGCCTGCGCGGGCCAGGTTATTCGCAATCGAAGTACCAAGCGCCCCGATACCGATGATGCAGACTCTGGACTGCTGCAGTTTCTTCTGGCCTTCCGGACCGATTGGATAAAAAATCTCCTGTCTGTGATACCTTCCTACCGTCATGTTTTCCTCTCTTCTGTCCGCTGCAGGACCACCTCCTGCAGCATCATGTGCAAAGGCAGGGAATCTGAATTGACTCCCTGCCTTATTCTAACATCAATTATCAACTGATTCCAGTTGATTGAAGGAACTGGATTACTCCTCGTCTGTCATGCAAGGGTTCTTGCGGATGTCTTCCATAGTCTCCTGGAAGTCGGATCCGAGGAAGTACTTCTCCGGAACGTTCGGATTCGGCTCACCCTTAGCGAGTGCTTCGATTCCTGCCTTGACCTTTTCAGGACGTGCCGGCAGTTCGTGGATTCTGACGCCTGTGGCGTTGTTGATCGCGTTGATGACTGCCATGTGGTCGCCAGACTGGAACGCTTCTGATCCGCCGGAAGAACCGAACGGATTGGTGTTTCTCGGCGTGCACATGTGGATGAGTTCGATGTCATCCGGCAGCATGTTCGCTGAAGCGATGCCCATACCTGCCAGGTTGTTGTGCTTCTTGACATCGTCATAGTCTTCCCAAAGAGCGTAGCCGATGGAATGAGCGATGCCGCTGTATGCCTGTCCGTCCAGACATACCGGATTGCCGATGACACCTACGTCGTCGATGCCTACCATTCTGTCGACAGAAGTCTTACCTGTCTTCATATCTACGGAAACGACTGCCATGTACAGGGAGTATGTAAACGCCGGAGTTGGTTCGCCTACGCCGGTATCCGGATTCAGATCGGACAGGGTCTCATCTTCTGAGTTGTTGTACTGTGCGTCGTATCTGAGCGGAATGCCCTCTGCGACCATTTCGTCGTATGTTCTGTAGGTACCGTCGTCTTTTCTCATGGCGTTCTTCAGCTTCTCGACTGCCATAACAGTTGTCTTACTGTTCATGTAGTGCTGGCGTGAAGATGCAGACGCACCGGAGTCTACGCCGTAGATGCTGTCATTCTGGCGGAGAATGATGTCATCTCTCGTAACGCCGAATTCCTTCAGGGCTTCCAGTGTGATGATCAGGGATCCAACGTCTCCGCCCTGGCCGACATCCTGCCATGTGTCGTATTTGATGAACTTATTGTCAGGCGCCAGTTCGATACCCAGTGTGCACTGGTCCGCTGCGCCTTCTGTTACGTTGTAGCCGCCCCATGCGATTCCGACGCCCTTCTTGACGTCTTCGTGATCCTTGTTCCACTCAGCAACCTGAGCCTTTGCTTCTTCGTAGATTGGCTTCAGTTTGTCCATCATGCCTTCCATCGGATACTCTCTGTACGGCTTGCTGTTGACATTCAGATCACCTTCTCTGGCGATGTTGACGTATCTGATATCGAATGGATCCATGCCGATTTTTTCGGCCATCATATCCATCATTGCTTCTGAGCAAGTGTAGGACTGCGGTGAGCCATATCCTCTGTATGCTGTTCCGTAGTTGTGGTTTGTGGCTGCAACTCTGGCCAGACCTTTGACGTTTGGAACGTTGTATGGGAAGAATGTGAATCTTGCCGGTCTCCAAGTCAGGTCGTCGCCCAGCTCGTTGTAGGAACCGTGGTCAAGACCGAAGTCCCACTCAGCGGCGATGATCTTGCCGTCCTTGTCGCAGGCCAGCTTCGCGTTGGAGAATGATGGCGCTCTCTTACCGGTGTAAGCAAGGTGCTCCTGATAGCTCATAGAGATCGCAACCGGCATATTGTCACATGCCATGCAGACTTCCGCGGCCAGCGCGTAGGACTGTCCGAAAGTGGACCATCCGAAGGAAGCGCCGGTCGGGTTCGCGATGACTCTGATCTTCTCTACCGGCAGGCAGGTTGCTTCTGCGATATCTCCGAGGTGCGCGCCGATGGCCATGGCTTTGCAGTGGACGCAGAGAATTCCGTCTGCGTCGAAGTACGCCTGAATCGTGTCGGATTCAATCTGGCCGTGAGGCTCTCTTGGTGAATAGAAGCTTCCCTCTACAACATACGGAGCGTCTTCAAAGAGCTTGTCTGTATCGTGGCCGGCGCCCTTGAGGGTCGGCTGGATGCACCACATGTTCGGGTGATCGTCGTGGATACGGATCGCATCAGGCTTAACCGCATCCAGATAGTTTCTGTATTCCGGAAGCTGTTCATATTCAAAGGTGACCTTAGCGGCAGCTTCTCTGGCATGCTCTTTTGTATCAGCAACTGCAACCGCAATGCAGTCGCCGTAGTTCATGATCTTGTCTTCTGCAATGACGAAGTGGGACTTCTCAGTTGCCAGTGTTCTCGGTGAGAATGGGAAGAAAGCAACGCGGTTATCGCATCCAACCGCCTTGACGTCCTTCGCAGTAACGATCTTGTATACGCCCGGCATCTTCTCCGCCTCTGAAGTGTCGATGCTCTTGATCTTTGCGTGGAATGTGACTCTCGGCTGTACCATAACGCCGTGAAGAGTTCCTGACGGCATCTTCAGCTCAATGTCATCGCCATAGTCTTCTACGCCGCAGACTCTTGCCAGGTTGCACGGACGCAGGATCGGCTTGCCGTACTGATCTCCCGGAACCTCCGGCGTCTCGAGTTCTTTCACTGTGATCTCGCCGCGCATGCACTTGGCCGCCAGCATAACAGAGTCAACGATCTGCTTATAGCCTGTGCATCTGCAGATGTTTCTGTGCTTGGTGAACCAGTCACGCACTTCTTCTCTCGTCGGATCCGGATTTTCTTTCAGAAGCTGGTAGGTTGAAACGATAAATCCAGGGATACAGAATCCGCACTGCACCGCACCATGGTACATGAATGCGACCTG
>CACYBO010000029.1 GCA_902772685.1 uncultured Eubacteriales bacterium
ACCTCATAGTATACCGGCACCTGCTCTTTGTTTAAGATGGCTGCGGCACAGATCTCTCCGTCTTCCTCAAGAACAAACATGTCGCCGCGCGCTACAGATTCCCTTGCGGTCTCGGCAGTTGGGTAGATTTCTCTCTTCCATCCTGTCGTGCAAAGGCCGGCTTCTTCCCTGTCGTGAATCTTCCGGTAGATTCTGTCGATGAACGGTATGTCTTCCTGCGTTGCTTTCCTGATGATCATATAAACACGTATTCTCCCATTCTCCTGAACGCCTCTTCCAGGCGGCTTCTCGGCGACGCGAGGTTCAGACGGATGTGACATGGTCCTTCAAACTTTCTTCCGTCCTGCCAGCCCACGCCGACCCGCCAGCCGGCTTTAACCACCTCGTCAATGGTTTTGCCCGACTTCTCGCAGTACCCTGTGCAGTCGAGGAACAGCATATATGTTCCCTCTGTCATCACCGTCTCAACGCCTTCAAAATGCGTCGAAATATAATCACATGCCCACCTTGCGTTTTCTTCCAGCACCTGCAGAAGTTCTCCGGTCCATTCCCGGCCCTCCTCACTGTATGCGCCGATCAGCGCGTGCATCGAGAGGACATTCATTTCGTTATAGTGGGTATCCAGACCGTGCTTTGTTATTATCTGACGGAGTTCATCATTGTAGATGATGTGATAGCTTCCGATGAGTCCGGCGAGGTTGAAGGTTTTGCTCGGCGCATAAGCCGCCACCACATGTTCGCGCGCCCAGTCATTCACACACTGGGTAGGAATATGTTTATGCCCCGCAAACACCAGATCGGCCCATATCTCATCACTGAGAACCGTCACATCATTTGACTCAAAAACATCCATCGCCTGCTCAAGCTCCGGCATGGTCCAGACGCGTCCGCTCGGATTATGAGGCGAACAGAATATCACAACTCTGATATCATGTTCCTTTATCTTCCGGTCCATATCCGCGTAATCCATGCGCCAAACTCCGCCGGCGTCCTGAACAAGAGGGCTGTAGACCGAATTCCTTCCGAGCCCTTCCACGTCCTCTCTGAATCCAACGTATACCGGGCTGTGCAGCAGAATATTGTCTCCAGGCTCAGTGAGAACCTGCACTGCGCTGCTCAGGAATCCGTGCACGCCGTTTTCATATCCGATGTGCTCCGCGGTCAGTTTCTCGTGGTATCCTCCCGCCCGGCGCCAGTCGATGATTGACTGGTAATATTCATCAGAGTAATTGTAATACCCGAAGAGAGGATGCTCTGCGCGTTCGATCACCCTCCTCGTTATTTCCGGGCAGGTCGGGAAATTCATATCCGCTACCCACAGCGGTATGAAATCAAATCCGTCTTCCGGAGCCTCAGGTTCGAACCCCCACTTATACTCGCCTACCGAATCATAGGCAGTCGCGTCTTTACCTTTTCTGTCGATGACACTCGTAAAATCGTACTTCATTTTCTCCAGACTCCGATCCTGTTATTCCTGACCGTCCTCCTCATCTTTGTTCTGATACTCATCCAGCCCGCCGTTTTTCACGCCTTTTGCCAGAACCGCGATAATAGCTGCTGCGCACATCAAAAGACCAGCTTTGCCTGCCTTATCTCTGAAAGAGCCGGTACCTGCCTCTCCGCTGGAATGCAGATCTTTGTGTCCGCCTTTCTGTGTCCAGTCTGTAATGTCTCTTTTGCTCATAATCCTTCCTCCTTTTCATAAGGTTTATTGTGCGTATCAATTATATTATATTCAATGAAAAAATAGAACTGATAATTATGCAAAAAAGCAAAATGGCGGTCAATTCCGCCATTTTATATCTGGTGCGGGTGACAGGACTTGAACCTGCACAGCTATTGCCACAAGAACCTAAATCTTGCGTGTCTGCCAATTCCACCACACCCGCGTGATTAATGCCGAGCCCAAACGCAGCCTCGGCTATTATATCACATAACTTTCGGACTGTCAGCGTTTGCGCGTCCGTATGTTTGATCCGAGCATGCCTCCCCGCTTTATGATATCGTTTCCGAATTTTTCCCTCAAAGCATCTACCGCTCTGTCTGCGTTACGTTCTCTTTCATCCTCCTTCTCATCTCCGAAGAGAGACACCTGCTGCTGCCCATCCCTGTCAAGCTGCGTCATGGCAAGGCCCATGAGCCTGAGGTTTGTGTGTCCGTCCCAAAGTTCTCTGAACAATTCCTTCGCTGTTTCGTAGGTCCTGCTCGTTCCGTCTGTCGGCGCATCCAGCATGCGCTGGTGGGAATGCTTCTTCATATCATTTCCGCGTATGGTCACAGAGATGCACGATGCTTTGACCCCGTCTCTTCTGATGCGCGCCGCCACCGTATCCGCCAGATGCAGAAGCACTTTTTCCCCCTGCTCCCAGCTTGTGATGTTATCATCGAACGTTATCTCGTTGCTGTACCCCTTGGGCGCCTCCGCCTCGGCCACCACCGGTGAATCATCGATGCCATTTGCGTAATTCCATAGCAGGCTTCCGGCTTTATTCCCGAGAATTGCTCTTATGGAATCACGGTCCGCCCTTGCGAGGGCTCCGATCGTTTCAATATGGAGACGCATGAGTTTGTCCACCGATGACTTGCCGCACAGGAACAGTTCCCCTACAGGCAAAGGCCACATCTTCGTCTCTATCTCCTCCGGGAAAAGTGTGTGTACTTTGTCCGGTTTCTCAAAGTCGCTTGCCATTTTCGCAAGCAGTTTATTCGATGAAATCCCGATGTTGACGGTGAATCCAAGTTCTCCTTTTATTCTGTCTTTTATCTCATGCGCCGCTTTGACCGGATCCGGATACATACGGCTCATACCTGTCATATCCAGAAAGCATTCATCAATAGAAAATTCCTCGACAACAGGAGTGTACTCCCTGAGGATCGCCTTGAAAGCATGCGACATCTCTGAATACAATGTGAAGTCCGACGGCGCGACAACAAGCCCCGGACACTTCCGCAGAGCAGCTGACACCGGCTCACCCGTCACAATGCCGTATTTCTTCGCCGGCACTGATTTGGCAAGAACGATCGAGGTCCGTTTGGCGGGGTCCCCGCCTATAATAGATGGGATGTCTCTGAGATCCGGTTCTGCGCCGCAGGTTCCTGCAATCTCCGCATCCCGTCTGCGGCGTACAGCCTCCCAGGACAGATAAGCGCTATTAACATCGATGTGGAAAATTGTTCTCATTTTATTCCGCGAACCAGAAGCGGTTCTCTTTTCTCGCTGTATAATTTGTCTCCAGCATTTCTCTGTGGGACAGGAAGTCCGGATCATCGAAATATCTGGCATCCTTCGGACAGTGTGTTACGCAGGCCTGGCATTTGATGCAGATGCCGGGCACACTTGTCACATCAGAAGGGTCGATGGAGCCCATAGCGCAGACGCGGGCACAGGTCCCGCAGCGCACGCATTTGCCGGGATCCACAAGAGGCTTTGCCTTGAGGAATACGGCCGGCTCCCCATCCATGCGCTTCGGCCGGTAATAAGGCCCCGGGGGAGTATTGCCGTCGACATGAAGCGCAGGAAGTTCTGCAAGTCCATCACCACTCCCGGCAGCAATCAACCTCTGACGCACATCGAGCGCAAATGCTTTTGCTTCTTCGAGATCCGCTTCATCAGGACGTCCCTGTGCGAGCGTTGTGGCGAAAGCATGCTGCGTCGCAAACGCTGCTGCCCCCGCCGGAATGAACCCGGCGTTCTTCTGCTCGTAAACCAATTCCGACAAGCCGTCGTCAAAGGCACGGTTTCCGTAACACACGAACGGCAGGGAGATAGTACCATCACCCTTCAGTTTTTGCTGTACAAAAGGAAGGATCTTGTTGGGCAGTCGCCCCGCATAGACCGGAAGTCCTATGATCAGCAAATCTTCCTGCCCGAAGGCATACTCTCTGCAACGGGCATCCGGCAATGTAAAATCAATATACTCCGCCGGCGGTCCTTCTGTATCGCCCAGCGCTTCCGCCATTGCCTTTGCAAGTTTTTCTGTATTTCCTGTCGGGCTGAAATATGCCGCCACTACTCGTCTGATCTTCATATTCATCTCCTCTGTCTCCATTATATCCCAACTTTTTGTGATTTCAATCTGCTTCTCGGTTGACATTTTTATATAGTATGTTTACAATCGACAGAGTGTTACAAATCATTTGCGAAAGGATTATCACCATGTGCAAACCCTGGAATCTGCAGCAGCTTGCTGATGAAATCATAAACGGAAGACGTCTGACGAGGGAGGATGATCTGCAGCAGTTCATCACCTGCGATCTGGATGATCTTTGCAAGGGAGCGGATAAAATCCGTCAGGCCTTATGCGGTGAAAAGGTCGATCTCTGCACGATCATCAATGGCAAGGCCGGCCGTTGCAGCGAAGACTGCAAGTTCTGCGCCCAGTCAGCCCACAACCACTCGGAATGCGATGTCTACAGCTTTCTGGATAAGGAAGTGATTCTCGCTGAAGCAAAGGCAAATCAGGCAGAAGGTGTGGACCGTTTCTCAATCGTAACAGCAGCGAAAACACTGAAGGGGGAAGACTTCGAGAAGGCCGTTGAGGCTTTCCGGCTTTTGCATGAAGAATGCGAACTGGATCTGTGTGCTTCTATGGGGCTGCTCGACCGGGAGCAGCTGCAGCGTCTATTCGATTGCGGCGTCACCAGCTACCATGAAAATATCGAAACCTCGAAACGCAACTTCCCGAACATCTGCACGACCCACACGTATGAAGACAAAATCCAAACGATCCGAACTGCGCAGGAGGTTGGTCTGTGTGTGTGCTCCGGCGGAATCATCGGTATGGGTGAAACCTGGGAAGACCGTATTGATATGGCCATCAGTCTGGCGGAACTCGGAATCCAGTCGATTCCAATCAATGCGCTGATGCCGCTCAAGGGTACGCCCTTAGAGAATCTGCCTCAGCTGACGGAGGATGACATTCTCCGAACGGTGGCTTTCTTCCGCTACATCAATCCAACGGCAAACGTCAGATTGGCCGCGGGCCGTGGCCTGTGCAAAGGTGACGGACGTCAGGCCTTCTGTTCCGGTGCCAGCGCCACCATCACCGGAAATATGCTGACCACTTCCGGATCGACTATTGCCAGCGACCGGCTGATGCTGAAGTCACTCGGCCGGGAGGTTGTTACCGAATACAGCGAAGCAAAAACAAACTGCGGCGGGCATTAAGCCCGCACGCGCAGTCTCTTCTATATAATTGTCTTAGTTCTCATTAGTGTGTAAATCCGTACTTGCCGGTCTTGTGTTCATTTGTCAGAACGTGAGCATCTTTCAGCTCGATCAGGCATTGCTGGAAGTCCTTGATGAAAGCCTCCGCCAGATTGTATGTCAGGTCTGCCCTGCAGACGATACGCTGTACTGTTACCTCGCCCGCTCCGTCAGGCAGAGGATAGGATGGGACCTGCCAGCCGAACATGCGGAGCCTGTCGGAAAGATCATAGAGATTCCATACGATTTCAGTTCCGTCCCAGTACTTGGCATTAGGCTTCAGTTTATAGCATACGATCGGCATGCGGGACCCTCTGTTGTACAGTTCGAACAACCCCGTTTCTTCAATCCATTCGCCGATAACTGTAGCGATTTCCTGTGTCTTCAGATGGATCTGGGCGTATCCCTGCCGGCCGAAACGGAGGAAGTTGTAATACTGGCCAACGATCTGGCTGGCGCTTCTGGAGAAATTAATCGCCATGGTCGGCATCTCTCCGCCCAGATAGCTGACGCGGAAGATCAGTTCTTCCGGCAGATACTTCTGATCCTTCCAGACGACCCAGCCTACGCCCGGGAATGTCAGTCCATACTTGTGCCCGGATGTCGAGATCGAGACAACGTTATCCAGTCTGAAATCCCATTCGAGCTCCGGCTCTGTAAACGGTGCGAACATGCCGCCGCTTGCGCCGTCGATGTGGATCACCAGTTCCGGAAGGTTTGGATGTGTCCGGTTGTATTCACCGACCAGTTTGTCCAGCGTTTCGATGTCATCGTATTCACCGGTGTAAGTAGTTCCCAGTATCGCCGCGATTCCAATGGTGTACTCATCCACATAGTCCATGACTGTATCCATATCCAGCGTCATGTCGTTCTTTGTGACCGGAACAACGCGCAGTTCCACGTCCCAGTATGCGCAGAACTTTTCCCAGCAGACCTGATAGGCTGAGCTCATGATCAGGTTCGGCTTTTTGATTCGTACATTCACACCCATTCTGATGGCCTGATTCCTCCAGCGGAATTTCATGGCCATACCCGCCAGCATACAGGCTTCGCTGCTTCCTACTGTCGAGGTCCCCAGATAATCCGAGCCTTCCGGTGCATTCCACAGATTCGCCAGAATATTGACGCACCGGTTCTCAAGTTCCGCTGTCTGAGGATACTCCGACTTATCGATGGCGTTTTTGCTCAGAGTCTCACTCATCAGTTCCACCGCCTGCGGTTCCATATAAGTCTGGCAGAATGTCGCCATATTCAGACGTGAGTTTCCCTCGTCCAAAAGCTGGTTCTGGATCAGAGCTTTCGCCGCATCCGGGTCAATCGACTCTTCATTCAGGCTGTACTTTGGTATGATTGAACCGTCTTCCTTGTTCCCGTAACCAAAGGCCATACTTCTCAGTTTTTCTTTGTTTTTTTCTCCGTAAAGCACTGTATTCCTCCGTTTTGTGCGATGATTTCAGTTGATTCCGCAGAACATTTTACGCCTGCTTGCCGACTTCGTCCACATCGAATTCCCCATACAAATGTACTGAGATTGTATTTTGCATTGATGCGACACTCATTAGCCACGCCGAATCCACTGCCCCGCAGGTTTTACACATCATTTGCTCTAAATCTGCGGGGTTATCGTCTCAGACGCTCCGCATAGCAACTGTTCAAGAAATGTATATCTTTGAATTGCCTTGAATGTCCATTTGCTCTCAGTTACACTTTACTCATGAAGCAAAAAATACTGACTATCATCATTTCGTTAATAACGCTGGTTTTTCTGGGGCTGATCTACGCATGGTCGATCTTCGTCGTACCCCTTGAAAATGAATTCGACTGGTCCCGCTCGGAAACGTCCCTGACCTTCACGATTTCCATCATGGCAATGTGCCTGTCGATGCTTTCCGGCGGGTTCTTCAACGGCAAAAAAGACAAGCCGCTGATTTCTCTGATCATCGCGGCTGTTCTGATCGCTGCGGGATTCATCATGACCTCCCGCGCAGGCAGTCTGCTGGGCTTTTATATCTGTTACGGCGTATTCTGCGGTGCCGGCGTAGGCTTCTCCTACGTCGAGATTATCTCGGTGATTTCCAAATGGTTCCCTGCCAGACAAGGGCTTATGTCCGGCATGATGATGATGGCCTTTGGCATGGGCGCCATGATCCTCGGTCCGATCTGCACCGCTCTGATGGGAAGCATCGGATGGCGGACCATCTTCGTGATCCTCGGCTTCACCATGTCCGTCTTGCTTGCAGTTTCCGGGATCCTGATGCAAACAGCAAATGCCCTGACTTTTGATGCAAAAGCTTCCGATTCCGGTTTAGGCGAGGCGTCATCTGAGCAGCTTTCGCAACAGATTTCGTCAAATGACAAAAGCCCGGCACGGGCAGTCCGGACTCTGGAATTCTGGATTCTGTATTTCTTCTGCATGGTGCTGTCGGCGTCCGGTCTGGCGCTGATGGGACACGTGGCGCCGTGCGTTATCAACATGGGCGTCTCCGCGCAGACCGCTGCATGGATTGCGGGAATCACATCCTTTGCCAACGGATTCGGCCGCATCGTGTACGGAACCGGCTACGATAAGCTGGGGATCCGCAGAAACATGTTCGTCGCGAGCACAATCTTTCTGTTTGCCACGATTGTAACCGTCGTCGGCATCCGGACAGAGATCCTGCCTGTGCTCATCGCAGGCTGCTTCCTGCTGGGTCTGAGCTTCGGTGCGGCGCCGCCGACCAGTTCAACAGCCATTGCCCGCACATTCGGAGATAAATACTTCTCAGCAAACTTCGGTCTCAGCAGTTCCCAGCTCATCTTCGCAGCCTTCATCGGACCTTACCTCGGCGGTGTTGTCTATACGGCGACCGGCTCCTACGCCGTCACTTTCAGCTGCTTTATTCCTTTCGGTGTCCTCGCTGTCGTCTTCGCGCTCATCATGGGCAGAAGGGCTTCCGCCTGACCCACGGTTTCCACATTGGTAAGAATCATTGCGCCAACAGACAGCAATGCGACTTTGCTGTTTCCGTCTATATAAACGCCTCTTGTAAGTATCGCCATAGCGGTCATCGCCGGTATTCCAACGGCTGTGCCCCGGATATATTCTGCGCACAAAGGGAAAAATACACTGCCCTTCTCAACTCCGATGAGTTTGATGATTGGATCAGGGGCAGCAAGTGTAACTATCATGACAATGATTGAAAGGGCTGTTCCCAACAAAAGCGTTTCCGTCAGTGTCCTTCCTGCTCCTTCCAGATCTCCTCTGCTGAGGCAGCGAACGGATCCCACCTGAAAACTGATGCCTACTGTAGTCCCGATAAACGCAAAAAGAATAATTGCAGGCGATACAAGTCCGACGGCTGCTATTGCAGCTTCATCCATCGTATTACCTGCAACGAAACCATTTATCAGTGATCCCATCACCGTAAGAATATTGGCAAAAAAGTATGATGCGACCGTAACGCGGAACGTTCTCCCCGTTAAGGTATTATCCGTGTTCGCTTTTGGGATAGTATCCGGCACTTTCCGCCCTCCATTGACCACAGTTTCACTGTGATTTTATTTCACCGTCACTTTGATGCTTTTGCTCAGGCCGTTGTGCGCATAGACGTATACGGTGCACACACCTTTGGCTTTTGCTGCGATCTTGCCGGAATTGCTGACGGTTACAATCTTTTTATCGCTGCTGAGATAACGGAGTTTCGGCGCATGGCCCTTCGTCATCAGCTTCTTCTTAGATTTCAGTTTCTTGACACTTGCTTCAATCTTGTAGGTCTTACCCTTCTTAAGCGTGACAGTCTTCTCCTTGAGCGTCACAGCTTTGGCGTTGGTGTAGTTCTTGTCATATCCTGACGTGAACGCGTGCATCGTCGGGCTGGTTCGGATATATGTCTTCTTACCATCCTTGGCGGCAAAGGCTTTCACGTACATCTTGTAAGCGGTCTTTTTCTTTAGACCGGTCTTTTTCCATGAGAATGTCTTGTTGCCGCTGATGGTTTTGACCTTCTTGCAGGCGATTTCTTTGCCGCCTGAGTTGCAGCGGGCGAAGAAGATGTCATATCCTTCGGCGCCGTTAACTTTCGTCCAGCCGATCTTTAATCCTTTGCCTCCCTTTGCTGTCATTTTCGCCAGAAGCGTGCCGCTGACACCGGCAGCCGGGATGGTCTCCTCCTCCACGTGGGTCGGGTCATTGTCACAGACTCTCTGCTTGCTTCCTGCCGTCAGAGCGTTTGCCTTTTTTATTACTTTCCATACGCCCCAGTCATGACCGATGGGGTCGATGTCCTCCGTCTTGATCTGTACCTCGAAATCCTCATTTTCAAACTCTTCCGATGTCCAGGTCACGAGACCCGGCTCTTCGCAAGTCGGTTCAACAATTTCCTCTTCGGCAGAAACTGTTTCTTCGTCTTCTTCTCCACAGCGCTGACAGATGCGTTCAGCTGTTACTTCAGTGTTGTCTTCATCCCATTCATATTCGATTTCTGTCCAGTCGTGCTCGATGCATTCATATTGGGCAGTCAGTCTTTTGCTGCTGTTCAAGGTAAATGTTGTCCCTGCCTCATGAATCGTCGGATTTGACCAGAAAATCCATCCCGTGAATTCCATCTCGTCAGGAGGCGTAAACATGCAGTCCAGAAGTGTGTATGTATAATCCTTGATTCCCTTCATAGACACATCGCTGCCGGTGCCGTCGCCCGCCTTGTATGTAATATCCAGAGCTGGCGTACCGAGCACCGCCTCACCGGCTGTGTTCTCTCCAACACCATAGCCTTTATAACTTGAGAAGTTAAATATATCGCCATTGCCCTGCAATCCGTTTGTAATGGTGATGGGCGCACCTTCCGCAGGTTCTTTCTCCGTCTCAACGCTGAGTGAAAGGTCGTCTTTCAACTTGCCTGTTACGTCGATACGTTTCCCCTCTGCCAAATAGACATCTGCGAACTCGCCGCTGCTGATGGAAGGATTTCCGGACAGTTTGAATGTACCGTTGCGAACATCAATTGAACCTGTAGTGGTATCTTCCTCCCAAAATGAATAATTGACTTTGCCTCCTGCAACACTTCCGCCGCGAAGGTCAAATACAGCGTCGCCCGCGCCGTCTTCCGGTATCATAACACCAGCACAATACTGCCCGTCATTACCACTTATTTCTCCACCACTCATGGTAAAGGTTCCTTTATAGATATAGACACCTCCGTTGTAAAAATAACTATCGTTATCTGTTATCTTTCCATCTGTCAGATTAAAAGATCCATTGTTGAGAACAACTCCGCCGACAGACTCGCCGTAATTATTCTCTATCGACCCGCCGTTCATCGTAAAACTTCCTCCCCCATCAACGCAAACCCCTCCGGCCGTGCTCCATGCACTGTTTCCTGTGATTGTGCCGCCTTTTATGGTAAGAGCGCCGCCATCGACTTTGAATGCACCGTCAAGTCCACGACCTCCGGTGATCTTTCCTGTGTTTTTTTTATCGATAATCGTCAAATCTCCGTACACTATCACGGCATCAGTCTCTTCCGTTATTGAAAAATCGGCATTGCGGTCAAGGGTGTGTCCGTTCAAATCCAGCGTGATTTTCTTTCCTTCCTGAAGGATCAGACAGCTGTCACTTTCGGAGGCAACACACTCATCACTTAATTCAATGGTGACGTTATTGAGAGAATTAAACTTATTCTGCAGTTCCTGCCAGGAACCGGCACTCTCCGACGCTGCGCAAACCTCCTCCGGCGCCAGCGCGAACGCCAGCATACCAATGAACAGTATTGCCATCAGCCCTACTGTTATCCTGCCTTGTCTGGTTTTGCTCTGCTTTCTCATCATTTCCGCCTCCTCTGCCTGTCAGTCGTATGTCTATTATTCCATCTTCAATATGGTTTTGTCAAAAAAACAGGGGGGTTCATTACAGCAGCGCTTTCCCCCACTCCTCTTTCAGCCGCTCCAGCGACCATGCGGCGTTGGCCGGGCTGGTTGACGGCATCTTCTGTGCCGGAATTCCCGTCCTCGGCAGCTGGTACTGATCATAGATTTTCTTCGACAGAGCGCCGTTGCACAGGATTGTTTGAATCTGCGTCTTGCCCAGCAATGACGGAATATCCGTCGGCACGGCGTTCTTCACGCTGCTGTCCGCCGCTCCGATGATGTCGCACTCCTCGATCACATCCCACAGTGCCAGTCCATGCGACAGCACAAGCGCCTTCTTCTCCTCGACGCTTTCAGGTAAAGGCATCCCGCACAGGTCCGCCATCATCTGCCAGAACCGGTTCCGCGGATGCCCGTAATAAAACCCCGCCTCCCGGCTCGCAGGCGATGGAATCGACCCCAGAATCAAAATTCTGGAATCTTCATTATATAAAGGTCCGAATGTGTGGACCACATGCTGGTAATTCTGCTTTTGCATACTCATTATCCCATTGTGTTGTTTTGTTCTATTGTACCAAATGGCGTCATGTTTTGGGAGTGCGAAGCGTATCCCTTCCGGGACAGAAGGGACATGGATGTTTCCGTTGACTTTTGCGGCGACGGGTGTTAGTATTGCTGAGTAAAGCGTTGACGAGGAAAGTACGCTGGCCAATGTGCCTTCCAGAGAGAGATGGCTGCTGGAATCATCTCAGACACAGGCGAGCCGAAGACCACCTCCGAGCGGCACTAATCCTGCCCGCTGGCCGCGTGAAAAGCCGAAATGAGTGCCGGAGCAATTAGCGCTCCGGAAGATGGGTGGAACCACGGATACAAATCTGTATGCGTCCCTTCTGACAAACTGCCGGGAGGGATTTTTGTTTTTTGACAGCAGATGCAAAAGCATCCAGGCGCTGCAGCAAAATCCCCACAGGCGAAGGACAGAAAAAATGAATGGAGGACACGAAATTGATCATCACACTGAAAGACGGAAGTAAGAAAGAATATGCTGAAGCGATGTCAGCTTATGACATTGCCAGAGACATCAGCGATGGACTGGCGAGAGTTGCCTGTCTTGCTGAGATCGACGGTGAAACGGCTGATCTGAGAACAGTTATCGACAAGGACTGCGAGCTGAACATCCTGACTTTTGATTCAGATGAAGGCAAGAAAGCTTACAGGCACACCTGCTCCCACGTTCTGGCGGAAGCGGTCAAGAACCTGTATCCGGACGCCAAGCTTGCCATTGGACCATCCATCGACAATGGATTTTACTACGACTTCGATATCCCGCCTCTCAGCCGGGAGGATCTGGACAAGATCGAAGCTGAGATGAAGAAGGTCATCAAGAAGGGTGACCGTCTGGAGCGTTTCACCATGTCCAGAGAAGACGCCATCGCCATGTACAAAGAAAAGGATGAGCCGTACAAGGTTGAGCTGATTGAAGATCTTCCGGAAGGCGAAGAGATTTCATTCTACAAGCAGGGCGATTTCACGGAACTCTGTGCGGGACCGCACCTCATGAGCACAAGACCTATTAAGGCTTTTGCGCTGACATCAAGTTCCGGCGCTTACTGGAGAGGCGACGAGAAGAACAAGATGCTCACCAGAATCTACGGTACAGCTTACACGAAAAAGGACGAGCTCAAAGAATATCTGGAGTATCTGGCTGATATCAAGAACCGCGACCACAACAAACTGGGCCGTGAGATGGAACTGTTCACAACGGTAGATGTCGTCGGTCAGGGACTGCCGCTCTTCATGCCGAAGGGAACAAAAATCATCCAGAAGATGCAGCGCTGGATCGAGGATCTGGAAGAGTATGAATGGGGTTATGTGCGTACGCGTACGCCGCTCATGGCGAAATCGACACTCTACAAAGTCTCCGACCATTGGTATCACTACAAGGATGGAATGTTCCTTCTGGGATATGACAACATTGAAGATGTTATGAACGCAGAAGACAGATCTGACGAAATCCGAGGCGTACAGGACCTGAACCTGATTGAGCATGATGCGGATGCGGACGTGTTTGCGCTGCGCCCGATGACTTGTCCGTTCCAGTACTATGTATATAAAGCACGGCAGAAGAGCTACCGCGATCTGCCTTACAGAATGGGCGAGACTTCAACACTGTTCCGTAATGAGCAGGCAGGCGAGATGCATGGACTCACCCGCGTGCGCCAGTTCACCATTTCCGAGGGACATCTGGTCTGCACGCCGGAACAGATCAATCAGGAGTTCAAGGACTGCGTGCGTCTGGCCAAATACTGCCTGACGACTCTCGGGCTTGAGAACGACGTCACCTATCGTATGTCCAAGTGGGATCCTGCAGACGCCGGCCACTATCTTGGAACTGCTGAAGAATGGGATAAGGTTCAGAACATGATGCGCGAGATCCTTGATGAGATCGGTCTCGAATACACGGAAGCTGGCGGCGAAGCCGCGTTCTACGGACCGAAGCTGGACATCCAGGCGAAGAACGTATACGGCAAGGAAGACACTATGATCACCATCCAGCTGGATATGTTCCTGGCAGAGCGTTATGACATGTACTACATCGACAGCGACGGGCAGAAGAAACGTCCATATATTATTCACCGTACGTCCATCGGCTGCTACGAGCGTACGCTTGCATGGCTCATCGAGAAATACGCCGGAAATCTGCCGACGTGGCTCTGTCCAGAACAGGTAAGAATCCTTCCGATTTCCGAGAAGGTCGCGGACTACGCTGAAGAAGTCCGCAAAGAGCTGCGCAGAAACGGCGTTGATGTTGACATCGACGACTCCAGCGAGCGTATCGGATACAAAGTCCGCCGCGCACAGATGGAAAAAGTGCCGTACATGCTCGTTATCGGCGCCAAAGAGGCGGAGACCGGTGCTGTTTCTGTCCGCTCCCGTTACGCAGGCGACGAAGGCGTATGCCCGCTTGGAGAGTTCATCGACAGCATCTGCGAGGAAATCAGAACCAAAGCGATTCGTAAAATCGAGAAGAAGGACGAAGAGTAGAAACGGCGTGAATCATTAAAGCCGAATATCAATAATAACATAATAGTAATGAAAAACAGGATCCTGCAGGTGCAGGATCCTGTTTTTGTGATACAATAAAGCCATAAGGGGGTATGACTGCTATGAAGGACAAAAAGAAAAAATCTTTACGTTTTAAAATTCTTCTTATTATTCTCATCCTGTTTGTACTGGCCGGCGGAGTTTTCGCTTTTTACATGTACACAACGCCCCAGATCACACTGAAGGGCGATAAGGTTATGACGGTCACCATGAAGGAAGGATATTCGGAACCGGGGGCGACCGCCAGCTTCTCTTTTCATGATATCAGCGAGCACGTCAGAATCGACTCTCAGGTGAACGATGATAAAGTCGGCACTTACAAAGTTATATATACAGTCGACTATCTGGAGAAGACCGCGACTGCTGAGAGAACCGTCAATGTAATCGACAAAGAACCGCCCGAAATAACACTTACCGACGGTGAGGAAATTACTATCCGGCCGGGAAGCAAGTATGAGGATCCCGGTGTCACTGCTGTGGATGATTCTGATGGGGATGTTAGCGATAAGGTCACTGCCAAGGGCTTTGTTGATGTGTTCAACAAAGGCGACTATGAAGTGACCTATACTGTGACTGATTCCTATGATAATACAGCGACTGCCGTACGAACTGTTACTGTTAAAGGTGAACCGGTCCGCGAGATCAAGGGCATTATTTATCTGACTTTCGACGACGGGCCGAGCAATGAGGTCACCGCCGATATTCTGAAAACCCTTGAGAAGGAGAAAGTTCCCGCGACGTTCTTCGTCATAGACTACGGCAGCGATGAAAAGAAAATCGATTTGATGAAGCGCGCCCTCAAAGACGGCTGCACTATCGGAATACACGGTTACTCACATGACTACAGCAAAATCTATTCGTCCGTTCCCGCGTTCATGGATAACATCGCCACCCTGCATGACAAGCTTCAGGAGGATCTGGACTATGACGCCTTCGTGATGCGCTTCCCCGGAGGCGGTTCCAACACGGTCAGCAAGGAATACTGCAAAGGCATCATGACCGACCTCACGAAAGAAGTGCAGAAGGAAGGATACATGTACACCGACTGGAATGTCGACTCAACCGATGCCTCGGGGAACAGTGTGCCGGTGAAGACTCTGATCAGATCAGTAAAAGCGAACTGCGACCCTGAGACTTATAACATTATCCTGATGCACGATTCCGATGCCAAGGGAACGACCGCAAAGGCTCTGCCTAAAATAATAAAATGGGCGAAAAAAGAAGGGTACAAGTTTAAGGCCATAAGTCCGCAATCGCCTACGGTGCATCACAAAGTCAACAATTAAGATTATTTCGGTTATTTCAGTGTGGCGATGTAATCGTAGTCGTGCATGTGCGCGTAGTTGGCGATAGCCGTCGCGATTTCCTTGCCGGTTCCGGTATCGCGGGCGATGGCTCTGGCTCTGATCAGCGTCCTTCCGAGATGGAGAACCTCCACCTCGATATCGAAGGTATCACCGAAGAAAGGCCTTATGAAGCTCACATGCAAGTCTGTCGTGGTGACATTTTCTCCCCCTGCGAAGGCGGAGATGGTCATACCCATCGCCACATCGAACATAGTCGCAGCCGCTCCGCCGTGCATCTCACCCCTGTGGTTCTTTTCCCAGTCTTTCTTTCTATAACGAATCAGAGATGTGCGTTTCTCAAAATCACATTTTACGATCTCAGGTTCCAGCATTCCACTCAGGCCCGGATCTTTCTGTTTCATGAATTCTACAATCGTATTCAGCAATTCTTCCAGCTGTTCCTGCGTTTTTGTTTCCATCATTTTGACTTTCTTTTTCTGCTTCCTGTTCTTTTAAGAAAAAAGAGGTCTTACCAGACCTCTTTATTGTGGTGATCCTACCGGGAATCGAACCCGGGTTACCGCCGTGAAAGGGCGGTGTCTTAACCGCTTGACCATAGGACCATATAGAGAAAT
>CACYBO010000030.1 GCA_902772685.1 uncultured Eubacteriales bacterium
CACCTGCGGCCCGTACATGACCGTCTACGCGTTCGGCATGTCACTGTATGCCCTGTTCAAGGAACTGTGCCGGCGCAAAGACCGGGCGGGCCTGTACTGCCTGGCAGTGATCCTCTCGAACATCTTTATCGCCCGCGGCATCGACCGTTCCATCGCTTTTCTGTTCATCTTCCGTAACGAAAACGTGGCAGGCTACGGCATCAGCTGCGCGATGGTAGCAGTGATCCTGCTGCGGAAATGGTATATGAATCATTCCGAAAAAGGAATGGCCTTCCGTTCCTTCCTGCCTCTTCTGGCGGTGCTCATGCTGAACACCGGTATCAAAGGGCCGTTCGGTATCGTCCTCGTGGCATCCATGTGGGGCACCTTTGTGCTGGGACTGATCCTGCGAAAAGTCCATCTGCGCACACTGGTCCCTCTGCTGATCCTTTCCGCGGGATTCTACACAGTCTACGCCATTATTCTCGGGTCCAAGGGACAATCCGCCAGCGCGGGAGAATCTCTGATCGCTCTGGCGAACATTCTGGACATCACCTTCTATAAAGGGCCTCTGATCGCGCTGATGAAATCCTGGGGGCTTCCCTCCATCGCCCGCTACGCGGTGCTGCTGGGCGCCTTCGTCGTCTGTCTGCTGACCGCGTTCTTCCTGCCCTTTGTGATCGGATACATCCGGGAGCTCTTCCTGGTGCTCACCGACCGGAAGGAATTCGACTTCACCAGAGTCGTCGTCTACGCTGCTGTCTTCGTGGGACTGGTCGCTGTGCTGATCCTGAACTATCACGGACACAGCCAGATCTACTTCGGCTTCGTGACCGTCTTCTTCGCACCTCTGATCGCTTTCTGGTTTTTCGAGGACATGGAAGAAAACCGCGGGATCCTGATGAAACTGATCCGCTTCCTGTTCGTGGCCGCGCTGGTCCTGTCCGCGATCGGACTGGGCAGCTTTCTTCTTTCTCAGGCAGATGAGGCCGTCAAAGCAGCTGATCCTGCTGCAAAGGGGAACAAGTATAAGTCCATAAGCCAGCAGGAATACGAAGCCATGCGCTGGATCGATGAGAACACACCAAAAGATTCCCTGCTGTCCACCGACCGGTACTACTCTGTATCACCGAAGAAATTCGACGTGACCGACCGCTGGGACAACCGGTTCTTCCTCTATGCCGATTACTCGAACCGGATCTGCTACCTGGCCGGCGCCGGATACAACCTGCCCGCCAGAGACTGGCAGAAACGGCTCGACCGCATCAAGATCAACGACCGGTTATTTGATGCTTCCGACGCGGAGCGGGGCGATCTGGCCCGGGATCTGGGGATCGACTATGTGGTCCTGTCCAAGCGGTTCACCGATGCAGGCGATCTGTCAAATAAGGATTATAAGCTCTGTTTCTCCAATGAAGATATCGATGTCTACGAGATCACAAACTGATCACATTTATGTGAGAAGATAAGCGCAGGAGGTGCATGTACTATGACCAATAATAAGAAAAGATCTTTCCAGCTTCTGCTGATGAGTCTGATGGTTGCCGGTGCGATGCTGCTGGCAGGATGCGGTTCATCTGATGACGATGCTGCCGGCACGGATACCACAGGTTCCGTTTCTACGCAGCCAACGACATATAAAGATACAGGAAAAGATGACTTCTCCTATGAAACCGATCCCTATGCGGAGATGTCTGATGCGGAGCTTGAGGCACTGAAACAGGAGGCAGCTCTCAAGAACAAGGACGAGAAGAACTTCTATGGAACCTGGCGTGCAGACAATGATGAGGCCTATAATCTGTATGGGAACCTTACCATACAGGTCAAGAAGGACGGCTCCTTCCATGCAGACCTCAGTGATGGAGAAGAAAAACTTACCGGTACCTGGAAGAAAGTCAACGGCGGCATCGCCTTTCGGACTGAACTGATGAGCGGAAAACTCTTTTACGGCGAATACTGTGAGATGACTATCGATAATGAGGAGTGGGATTATGACGATGAGGATACCGGTATGGCAGTCACCCTCCAAAAAATAAAATGAGAATCAGAACATGATTTCTGTGACCCTCCGGCTGGCATCACCGTCATCCAGGGGGTTGTATTTATTATGGAATGCCTCATATTTCTGCTGATACCGCGACATCGAGCTTTCCGCTTCATAAATCGCCCGAATCAGTTCATCCTCCGTCTCCACGATCGGTCCGGGCAACTCCTTAAGATCGATATAAAAGCCCCGGATATCATTAGCATACTCCTTGCGGTCGTACATATAGAAGATCATCGGCCGCTTCAGATTAGCATAGTCAAAAAAAACGCTGGAGTAATCTGTAATCAACAGATCTGATATCGTATACAGCGGTGTGATGTCATCGAGCGTTGAAACGTCAAAAACGAAGCCTTTCGCCTGATCGAAATCGAACTGCCTGGCAACAAAATAATGGACCCGCAAAAGAACCACGTATTCATCGCCCAGTTCCTTTTGCAGCCGGTCAAAATCAAGGGCCAGATCATAAACGTAGCCGGCCCCATTGTGCTGATTATCGCGGAACGTAGGCGCATACAGAATGACTTTTTTATCCTCCGGAATTCCCAGAGTTTGCTTCTGTTCCCGCACGAATGCATCGTCAAAATGATACAGCAGGTCGTTTCTTGGATAGCCAGTCTCGATCAGGATCTTCTCCATACCAAGAGCAGTCAGTCGGAACGCACTGGCAAACTTCTCCGCCGCAAACGGGGAGGGTGCTATAAAATAATCGTAACGGACCACATCCAGATTGTTTTTGCTGCGAATCTCGTCCAGCGAATTGAGTGCATTTCCCTCCTGTGCCTCAATATCGCAACGCAACTTCTTCAGAGGGGTCCCATGCCAGGTCTGGAGAAACACCTGCCCATTTCTTTTCATGATTCCGTAATCCAGATTGGAATTAGTGATGACATATTTCGCTTGAGCATAGCATTCATAATAACCCTTTGAGCGGAGACCGACGATCCGAGCTTCCTGTAGCTTAGGGAACTGGCTGACTTTCTCGGGATCGTTCAGCACCCATACATAGCGAAAATCACTGAAGGCAGGATCACTGAGCATATATTCATAGATCGCCCTGGGGTTATCTCCATACTGACGCCCCATGAATGTTTCAAAGATCACCATATGGTCATCGATCTGATAGGCATTTGAAGCTTTATTATATTTTCTCTGCTTCAGCGCCACATGCACTTCACGGACGCGCACCCTCATCTTTGGATGGTGCATCAGAAACTTCCTGAGATACTTCTTTAATAACTCCATAGATAAAATCCCCCAGTCCGGCAGTACAGGCATCAGTGTCGACCTCGATGTACTTGTCCCGGAACTTTTGTAGTTCGTCAAAGTCATATGGGTTGTCTAAAAGGTCCGCCAGTTGCAGTCCTGTGATTGCTGTCGCGTGGGGCATCTCCTTTCTGGGATCCACGTTCAGACCAGTCGATTGTTCATATTCTGAAATATCATAAATATAATAATAAATCGGTTTTCCCGCCAGGGATGCTTCTACTCCAAGCGCAGAATAGTCCGTGATCACCCGATCACAGGCACGGATCCATTCCTGGGTACTCATACGTTGATCTGTGATCACCTGCAGACCAGTCTGCTCGGCGTCAGCCAGATCCTGCGGTTGATCCAGCGGATGCAGTCGAACCACCAGAGCGAAACGTTCCGGATCAATAGAATGTACCAATTCTTTCATATAAACTGGTCTGTCCTTTCGAAATGTGGGAACGTACAGAAGAATATGCTTTGAGGCCGGGATTCCGAATCGGCTGCGGGCCGATTCGCTGCTGTCGCCGGAATCCCAGATCAAATCCAGCCGCGGAAGCCCAAGATAAACCAGTTTGTCTGGCGAAACATGGAATCCCTCGCAGAAGATTCTGCCCGTTTCTTCTCCTGGACACAGGACGTAATCATAGTTTTCATGCATATGCATAGTTTCAGCCACCATGCGGCTATGCCCTCCTGGCCGATCAATGGTCTGGTACCCGAACTTCTTGACCGCTGCCACGGCATGCCACATTTGGATGATCTTTGTCTGCGGCTTGTGATGCAGCACACTGGCCGCTATACAATACCCATCCAGGAGCACAACACGGGATGAAGCAATGTGTAACATCTGTCGGAAGATGTGAAACAAATAACCTGCTTTGGCTGAAAGACCGCTGTTGAGAAGCTTGCACAGTACGACGCATTCGATCTGAGGATACTTCAGTTTCAGATAATCGTTCAGCAATCTGATGTCAACGGAGGGGCGATCATTCTGCCGGGAAATAATAGTCACCTTGTCCCGGATCCTTCTGCCTTTCAGAGGCACATATATCAGCCGCAGCATCGCAACGGCGATTTGCAGTATCAGACGCTTCATTGTTCTTTCTTGATCATCCTTCCGCTGATATTCAGTCTCGTCTGTGTAAAACAAAACGACAGCATCATGAGAACCGCCCCAAGGATGATCCTCATGATGCTATGATACTTCTTGACTCTATATGTTCATTCTCTTCTTTAGAATACCAGAACCTTTGTCCCCTTCGGGCAGTGGTTCCATATCCACTCAGCGTTCTCGTTTCTGTTACGGATGCAGCCGTTTGACTTGATCTTACCCAGGTATCTGACCCAGTTATATCCTGCATACTTGACCGGCTTGATTCCATGGAGCGCGTTCAGCGTCGAGAAGCAGTTCCAATACTCGATATGATGTCTCCATTTGATTCTCTTGCCGATAGAACAGTTCCCTGTAGGAGAAGGAGCACTTGCCGAACCGGAAGAACAATCCCAGGCATCAATCTGCTCCCATCTGCCATCGTCCTTTGTGAACACATGTACTTGCTGTGTATACAGGCTTGCCCAGATCAAATACTGCTTATTGGTTTTGCTGGGTCTTGCAAATGTCAGATTCTTGTTGTTGATGAAGTACTCCGCCTCTTCTTCGGAATAATCGTGCTTCTTATCGTAATAAGCCTTCCGATTCTTTGCTCTGACATTCAGCATTCTGAAGCGAGCACCTTTTTTAGTGAAGGAATACTTACCAGCACCATATCCATCCGTCATGATCTTCATACCTTTTTTGAGCTTGAAATGCTTCTTGCCATTTGTGCTTTTTAATGTCGTTCCGCTCTTTACCGTACAACGAATCCGCAATTTGGCTACGCACTTCTTGTTTTTAAGAGTCACACCCTTTGATTTGATCAGCTTGCTGCTCTCACTATAAGTGCTCTTACTATCATTCGCATAGAGGACATATCTGCCAGCATAAACTGTATAAGTGTACTTCTTATACATTTTGACCGTGCCTTTGACATTGTTTTCCCAGAACGGCGACTCAGCTACGCTGGGTTTCAACACGCCATCGCTTGTCTTGTAGGCAGATATCTTGCAGAGATTCCGCGGCCAGCCTTTGGCCTTTTTCTTATCTTTACGCATAATCAGATAAGTATCGGCACCGTCTACCTTCTTCCATTTAAGCTTGATTTCCTTGTAACCTGCCAGTGCTTTCAGTCCGGTGACTGCGTTCAAAGCAGGTGCCTTAATCTGGAATGCTTTTTCTGCAGTCATTCCCTCATAGGGAGTACCTGCCTGACCGGTAACAATCACCTTGGGCCATTTTGCTGAAACAGCTTTATTGTACACATAGGCGACTGTGTAATCTGTTCCCTCGACCAAAACATTCTCTCCGTATCTGACAACCGGCACTGGCTTGATCTCCTTACCGGTGTAGACCTGCGCAGCGATTGGATCAATCGTCATGCTTGCCTCTGTTACTTGTTCCTCTCCTTCATTCAGGTTCGCCTCACCTTCCGAAAGAATCTCGTCCGTCACTTCTGCATTTTCCGGAACGACCTGATCCTCAGCCATCTCTGTGCCACCCTGGACGCCCAGATCCGCATTCTGCTCTGTAGCAAAAGCACTCGCCCCTGTCATCGTGACCAGCATCAATGCAGAAGTCACGATGCTGATTAATCTCTTATGTTTAGCCATACTTCTCCTTCTTTCTTACTCCTTTTTAAACGTCCCAATAAAAAATCCGAATGGAACTCATTCCAATCAACCGTATTCTACCAAAAAACATCGGAATAATCAATCGTTATTCTTGTTTTTTCAACAATTTTAAGCTTTTTACCGGACTTGATTAACGGTCATAAACATATTACAATATATAGTAAATACTAGCCACATGAGAGGAGATTCCATGCTGTATTCTGTCATCATCCCCTGTTATAAATCATCCCATACGATCCGTCAGGTCGTGGAGCTGACCATAGAAGAACTCCAAAAGCTGGGCAAGACCCCATTCGAGTTCGTTCTGGTGGACGACGCTTCTCCGGAC
>CACYBO010000031.1 GCA_902772685.1 uncultured Eubacteriales bacterium
AATGGAATGAAGAGGGTCAGGTCCCTGCGTGCCGAGAGGAGTGAGGAGCGCCAGAGCATTCTGGTTATGTGCTCGTCTTTCTACGGCGGAGGTGCGGAACGGGTTGCCTGCCGTCTTGCTTCCCGGCTTACGGAACGGTATCAGGTATATTATCTATACATACGGGACAAAGGGCAGAGTTATGCATTAGACCCCCGTGTGCAGACGATTCAGATGCCTTTCTTCTGGGGCGACTGGGACGCTATCAGCGCCGGCAGGGCAGAGTTTGTTCGAAAAGTGAAAGAAATGCTGGATATCCATACCGCAATCTCCTTTATGTACACGATGAACAAGGCGAATGTTCAGTCCGGTGGAAGGGCGAAGGTGATTTGTTCGGAGCGGAATAATCCGATGCGGCGATATCCGGAACGCATGGCTGAGATCGATGAGATGTACGCAGCAGCAGACCATGTGGTGTTTCAGTCGGAGACGGTGCGAAGCATGTTTTCCCGGAAAGTACGTGCGCATGGGAGCATTATCCTGAATCCGGTTGAGGTCAGCTGCGGCAGGACAGAAAGCAGACACCGGATTGTGACCGCAGGAAGACTTGTTCCGCAAAAGAATCACGAGATGCTGATCAGGGCTTTTGCAGATTTTTATCAGAGCCATCAGGACTACACACTTTCGCTGTACGGGTCGGGAGAACTGGCAGAAGAACTTCGGACTTTGGCGGCGTCACTTGGCGTTGGAGATGCTGTTCAATTTCACGGGCAGGTAGAGGATGTGCATAGGGCAATCGCAGACGCAGAGATGTTTGTGCTTTCCAGTGATTTTGAGGGTCTGTCCAACGCGTTGTTGGAAAGCATGATGATGGGCCTTCCGTGCATTTCCACACGCTGTGAAGGTTCTGTTGATGTGATTCGCACAGGGGAAAACGGGATTCTGGTGGATGTTGGCAGTCAGGAGCAGATGACAAATGCGATGTCGTTGCTGGCGGATGATGCTGAACTTAGAAAGAGACTGGGCGCCGAGGCGCGCAATAGCTGTGAGCCGTTCCGAACGGAGACGGTAATGAAGCAGTGGTATCACCTGATTGAATCGCTGTCTCGCCCAAGCGGTGCATAAATAAAAAATGCCGGAAGGAATGAATCCCTCCGGCATTCTGGTTTCTTAAACGGTGAACTTGTATCCCAGACCTCTGACAGTTTGAATGTACTGCGGATCTGAAGGATCATCCTCGATTTTCTGACGAAGTCTGTTGACGTAGACCATGATGGCGTTTTCATCGATGATGGTCTCGCCCCAGATCATGCTGTAAATCATATCCTTGGAGAAGATTCTGCCAACATTATCGATGAACAGCTTGATCATCGCATTTTCCTTGGCGGAAAGCGGGATCTCAACCTCATCCTTGTAGAACCGCAGCGTATGCGTATCGTACGTGAAAGGTCCGACCTCTATAATCGGGTTGTCCTCCGAAACAGAGCTGCGGCTTCTGCGGACAAGGGCTTTTGCCTTTGCACCGAGCGTCACCGGATTAAACGGTTTGGTAATGTATTCGTCCGCTCCGATATCCAGTCCGTACAGGGTGTCATAGTCGGCTTTGCGGCCGCTGACCACCATGATAGGAACGTTTTCTCCGCGGCCGCGGAGCTCGTGGATTACTTCGAACCCATCCATTCCGTGCATGTTGATGTCGAGCAGTATGAGATCGAAATCATTTTCCTCGACGGCGGCCAATGCTTCCTCGCCGCTGGCTGTTTCGACAACGTCGAAATCGTTTCCCTTCATGACCTTGCCGAGCATGGTGCGTACGGCCAGATCGTCATCAACAACAAGAACCAAATCCTTTGCCATAATAAACTCCTGTATTTCAGATAGAACTTTATCTCTATATCTAGTATATAGTATAATGAAAACAACTAAATATTTCAATAAGGAGTGTATACTTTGCGCAATTTGCTTCAAAACGATAAAAGTAAAGAACTGATTGGAATGCTCGCGGCGGTCGTGCTGGTCGCAATCGGCATATTTATCGTCGCGCTGACTGCCAACAGTTTTGACGAGGCGGTCGAGAGAGATCAGGATTCGCAGCTTGAGAAAATGGTTTCAAAGTGTGACCTGAACATCAATGATTCCATTGACCGCTTTGACGAACAGATGGCCCGTTTCACCGGATCGGAGAGGTTCAAAGAAGCTGTTGCGGCGCATGAGGTGTCAGGTGATGCGTCGCAGCTCAAGCAGGTCATGCAGAAATCATTCATCAGCAACACCACATTTTTTGCAGCAATGTTCCTTGTGGATAACGGCAATGTTGTAGCGTCCACGATGGAGGGAAAGGACTACTCCATAGGAGATTGCGCGCGGGACAATATTTACAGCAGCACAGACTCCTCGGGCAATGCGTATCTGGCGTTTAAGTATGATATAAGCGACAGATTGTCCTGCTACGGAATTGCCGATGTGGAGAGCTTTTATCATGCGGCGGCAGAACAGACCGGCGCGCCTGCGGACTGCATTATGATGCTGGAAGAGCAGACGGGATTATTCATCGGGCAGCAGAATGGGAGATTGAAGACATCAGACGAAGAAGACGCGATAAATGAAGCAGAGGGCAGAAATCTCCGGGTGTGCCAGGAGCGCGGTACGGAAACCGCCATTTCCTATGAGAAGAAAGTCGGAAATGAATCCCGCACGACCAGAGCGCTCGCAATTCCGGCGAAGTCGCTGAAGAACGGGATCTTCGCAATGTCCGCATCGGCGGACTACGATGCAATAGAAGCCCTGGCGGGGAGCACTGCGACCAGACTCATACTTGGTTTTGCATTGGTGCTCGCGGGGCTTGTTGTTGCGCTGTTCATCTTCCTGCGCGCGAGGCGCGAGGTGATCGAGGCGGATAAGGAACTTGAAGACCTTAAGGAAAAGAACCGCCAGATGGAGGAACTCAACAGAAAGACCCAGGAGCTGGCGCACCACCAGAGACTGGAGACGATCGGTACGATGACGTCCAGCATCGCTCACGAGTTCAACAATCTGCTCACGCCGATTATGGGGTACAGCCTGATGACGCTGGAGAGTCTTCCGCAGGAAGAGGGCGGCCCATATGATGACGTTCTGGAGATCTATAACGCGTCGGTCAAGGCAAAGGATATTATTTCAAGGCTATCTGAACTGTCCCGCAAGAACACGGAGATGAGATTCGAAACCATCAACCCGGACGATCTCGTCAACAAAGTCCTCCACGTGACCTCGCCGGCACTGCCTAAAAATGTTGATATCTTCAGGAATCTGCACTGTGCGGATAAATATATAGAAGGAAATGAAACGCAGCTGTCCCAGCTGATACTGAATCTTATCATCAACGCATTCCACGCCCTGAAGGAGGAGGGCGGTGAGGTTACGGTCACCACCGAAAGAAGGGGCTCCGACATTATGTTTGAGGTTGCGGACAACGGCCCTGGAATAAAAGATGAGATAAAAGAGAAGATATTCGACCCGTTCTTCACCACGAAGGAGTCAGGTGAAGGAACAGGTCTGGGACTCGCCATCGCCCTTCAGGCGGCGGAGGACCACAAAGGAAGACTCGAAGTGGACTCAGAAGAGGGCAAAGGCACCAGCTTCAGGGTGTTCATCCCGGAACTGGTTCTGAAACAGGAGAAAAAAGTGCGGTATTATGATTTTGAGGAGTGAGATCGCGGGAAATGAGAAATGATGGTGTTTTGAGAATCTATACAGACGGCGGATGCGCGGGAAACCAGTCCGATGAGAATCTCGGCGGATGGGGCGCGATCCTGGAGTTCGCGCCAAGCGGCGCGCCGGGTGCAGCCGGTGTCACAGCGCCGGCGGTGAAGGAACTCTTCGGAAGCGAGGCAAACACGACCAACAACCGCATGGAGATGACGGCTTTGCTGGAAGCGTTCCGCGCCATAAAAAAAGACGGCCAGCGGATTCAGGTTTTTTCGGACAGCAGTTACCTGATGGACTGCTTCCGCAAGAAGTGGTATGTGAACTGGCAGTCGAACGGATGGAAGACTTCCCAGAAGAAGCCTGTGGAAAACCAGGATCTGTGGGAGGCGCTTCTGCCTTTCCTGGACAGGCACGATATAGAATTCTACCGCGTCAAGGGACACGTGAATCTGGCAAGTGAGAATACTGACGTGGTCAAACTGTACGGGAAGTTCTGTGAGTGGAACGGCGGGGGATTCACCCTTGATGAGTTTCGTTACATTACGGAAAGAAACAACCGGGCTGACGAACTCGCAAATCAGGGAATCGATGAAATCCGCCAGTAAATCGATGGACTCCGATAATAAAACGGTGACTCTCGTTGAGGGTCACCGCATGTTTTCAAATTTGCGCGTCGCGTCCAGATAGTTCTGGAGCGTTCCCAGATGCACATAATAATAGGAGAAGCGGTCCCACTTCTTGATCTGCAGGAGATCTGCATCGGCCAGCTTCTTCACATGCTGGGAAATGGTGGCTTGCGCGTATCCGAATTCTTCAACAAGATCTTTGTTGCAGACAGGGGTGCGCTTTTTATTTTGCTGCATGATGAAGCGGAAGATTTTGATGCGCGCCGGGTGAGCAAGTGCATCGGAGATTTGTGCAATCAGCAGAACTTCCTTTTCCTGCAGTTCGTCCATTTCTTTTCTGAGTCTCATTGGTAGCCCTCCATTGCTTATTTATATAACTGTTCTTTCTCGATAACGTCGAGCACTTGCCGTGCCATGAACTCGTGGCCGTCCGGCGTCGGGTGCACGCCGTCCAGATAAGCCAGATCCACATCGCCGATCTTGTTGATATATTCCCCGTAGAGACGGTTCATATCGACAAAGGGTCTGCCGGAACTCTTAAGCAGCTCCGAAAACTTCTCCAGATCCCGGTTGACTGCATCGTAGGAGACGCCGCATCCGGCCAGCCACATATATCCGGCTTTTCCCGCATCTACCGGCGTCGGCGTGATGTAGACGGATATAGCACCGATGTCGTCCGCTTGCTTCGCCAGCGACTGCAGATTTTCAAAGGCCTCCTCCGGATTTGCCTCTCTGTAGATGAAATCGTTGGCGCCGGTCAGATAGAACACCACGTCCGGCTCATGCCGCAGCACATCCCCTCCAAACCGCGCCGCGATGCCCGCGGTCGTATCGCCGTTGACGCCTTTGTTGATAATATCAAATCCAACATTCTTCGCATAGTCAGGCTGGCTGGTGCCGCCTTCACCCTTGAGAGTCCTGCGCACCACGCTCGTGAAGCTTTTGCTCTTGCCCCACGGGTAGCCTGCGACTATGCTGTTTCCAATAAATATGATTTTCTTCCGCATGTTGTCCTCGCATCGTCTATTAACTATCGGTATTCTACCACAAAACAGAAGGTTTTTATAGTTTCGGGGTCAGGCTTGGGGCACGAATATGCAAAGGCATGGGGTACAGTACCCCATAAAAAACGAGAATCGTACCCCAGACGGAAACAAAGCCGGGAGAGATCTGGGGCTTTTGCCCGAAGATGGGGGCTAGTGCAAATATATTTGCAGGATTCGCGCGACAGTGGTATAATAACAGCGTCTGACAGAGGAGGACGAAAAGAAATGAACGCGAAGGAATACCAGGCGCTGCTGAGAGCCGCCGCGGAAGTACTGGGCGGGGCCATGCACATCGTGAACGCCGAAGGAATCACGATCCTCTACAACGAGGAGATGGCCAAGCTGGAAAAAACCCAGATAAAAAACGTTATAGGGAAGCCGTTCCGGGAGGTGTTTTCCAATATCCCGGAAGAGGAGAGCACGCTCATGCGGGCGCTCAAGGAGCGAAAGGCGACCAAGAACCAGCAGCAGACCTATCTGAACGTCTACGGCAAGGAAATCAGCACGATCAGTTCTACCGTTCCCATCATCGTCGACGGCAAAGTCATCGCGGCGATGGAAGTGGCCAGAGATATTACGGATATCAAGAACATGAGCGACACCATTCTGGATTTGCAGAGCAAACTGCCTGCCGGAAAGACGCCCGAGGAGTCACCGGAGAAGGACGATCGGCAGAAAGCCCGGCAGCGGGGCATCCGTGAGTATCGGTTCAGCGACATCATCGGCGAAAACAGGAAATTCGAGGAGACCATCGCGCGCGCGAAGAAGGCCGCGAACAATGACACTTCGGTAATGCTTTACGGAGAGACGGGCGTGGGCAAGGAACTCTTCGCGCAGAGCATCCACTACGACGGGCTGCGAAAAAGAGGGCCGTTCCTGGCGCAGAACTGCGCAGCCATACCGGAAAGCCTTCTTGAGGGAATGCTGTTCGGAACCTCCAAAGGCGGCTTTACCGGGGCGGAAGACAGAGCGGGTCTCTTTGAGCAGGCAAATGGCGGAACGCTCCTGCTTGATGAGGTCAGCGCCATGCCGATCGGTCTGCAGGGCAAGCTCCTACGTGTGCTGCAGGAAGAGTACATCAGGCGCGTTGGCGGGAGCAAAGACATCCCGATCGATGTCAGGATCATCTCG
Organism: uncultured Eubacteriales bacterium; assembly: GCA_902772685.1. GTDB lineage: Bacteria > Bacillota > Clostridia > Peptostreptococcales > Anaerovoracaceae > Lentihominibacter. The sequence continues at coordinate 6,470 of CACYBO010000031.1, forward strand.
ACCATCAACGAGCCGGCGAAAGACCTGATCAGCCGGGGCGCACTCAGACAGGACCTCTACTACAGACTCGGAACGCTCAGTATCACCATACCGCCGCTCCGGGAGAGAAAGGATGACATACCGCTTCTGATCAACTCTTTCCTGAAGAAATACAACGAACGTTTTGACAAGGAAATATGGATGATATCGGACGGCGCCGAAGCCAA
>CACYBO010000032.1 GCA_902772685.1 uncultured Eubacteriales bacterium
AAAGCAATACACGCAAATGACAGATTCAAACAGAAGCAACAAATGGATCATTTTAATATACGCAGTCTTGATGCTGCTGATTGTGTGTGAAATAGTGCTTAGCTGCAATTCGCAGATTACATCATTTTTACACATTATTGAGTGGTGGCGAGAATCTGTGATACTGCTCTTTGTTTTGCTTGTATTTTTCAGCTTTGTTATTGCTAAAACAGGATCAGAAAACGATTTGCGAAGTCTGCATCCGGCATCTTTCTTCTGGTTGGGATGGATCCTCTGTTTCGGAGGAATCATAGCCACAAGTTTTCTGAACACAGTGCAATATTATTATATGATGTGGGTCTATTTCAGCTTGTCCGTTATACCGGCCATTTGGATCATCTGGACAAAATATCGGAGTGGACAGAAAGCACTGAGCAATATCGTTGCAAAGTCGATGATTGTGGGATCATTTCTATTCACAGCCTCAACCTATGCCTTGATACCGCTTTTGGAGCATGAGGTGTTGCCACCCGACCACGAGTTTTATGGAATCCTAGTGCATCCAAACAGCAATGGAATCCTCTGCAGCGGATTTGCCATTGCCGCGGTCTACCTTCTTCTCACGAACCTGCGCTATTCTTATTTGTATGCTTTTTCATTTGGACTCAGTGCATCTATCATCATTGCGTCAAACTGCAGATCGGCGGAGTTGGGACTCGTTCTCGCTATTGCAGCAGGAGCGGTATATTATTTGCGGCACAGAGGCCGGCCAAGCCGTCAGGCAGTCAAAAAAATGGTTCTGTGCATTTTGTTGATAGCAGCAGTATGTGCAGCGTCGTTCTGTTTACTGCGGGATATTGATCAGACGGATCCTGACGGAACCACTGAGAATGCCGCGCGGCCGATGACAGCAGAGCAGACAGATACATTTGCGCTCGGGTATTCTGAAGAAGAGAGCCTTTATGAACGGATCAACAAGCTAAGCAGCGACAGACTTACGATATGGAATGCTTTTATTCCCGAGATCAAACCACTTGGAAATGGTGAAACGGAAGGGCCGATTACAGATGCAAACGATGCGTCTTATTCTGCCCATAACAACGTGATAGAAGTGTTCTATATTTCCGGTTACGCGGCCGGGGCGGGTATCATGCTCTGGATGCTCTATTGTTTATACTTTATTGGACGGGCTTTGTTTATGAAAAGTGTATTCCGGCCTCAGGAACTGTTCTTTGTCATGTCATTCATTGTGTTTTTTATCGAATCCATGCTGGATGTGATGCAGTATCCTTTCGCCCGTTCCATAACGCTGATGGTATATCTGTCAATGGGCACCGTAGCTTTCAGACGCAGAAATACAGGTGCCGGTTACCATATCATAAAACGTCTGCTGGATATTGTCATTGGAGCCATAGGGTGTATACTGCTTTTGCCTGTCATGGGCGTGGTAAGAATTGTCCAATGTGCTACAGGGGACAAAGGACCATTGTTTTTTACGCAGATCAGAGTCGGACGCAAAGGCCGCCTGTTCAAAATCTATAAATTCAGGACGATGGTTCCCGAGGCAGAAGAGATTCTGGATGATCTGCTCGAGGATGAGTTCTACATACAACAGTGGGAAGAAAAGCAGAAGATTGAAGATGATCCGAGAATTACGAAAACAGGCCGTCTGCTGCGCAGGATGGCTATCGACGAAATGCCTCAAGTGATCAATGTTCTGAAAGGCGAGATGAGTATTGTCGGACCGAGACCGCTCGTGCCGGACGAATTGGAAGAACACGATGGTTTGCCGCTTTATCAAAAGGTCAGACCGGGAATGACCGGCTGGTGGATCTGCCATGGACATAATGACATGGATTACAATGACAGGCTGAAAAAAGAGTATCATTATGTGCTGAACTGTTCACTATGGATGGATGCGGTTTGTGTGGTTATGACTATGCTGCAATTAATAGTGAAAAGATAAACTGTTCGGCAAGGGAGAAATACATAACAGAGGAGAGTCATATGAAGTACGTACAATTCAATGCAGTGGAAAAAGAAATATCACTTCTCGGGTTAGGAGTTATGAGGCTTCCGAGACTGGAGAACGGCAAGGCTGATGAGAAAGAGAGCATCAATCTGATCCGTTATGCTATCGACAGAGGAATAAACTACATTGATACGGGGTATACCTATCACGGCGGTGACAGTGAGAGAATCATCGGCAAAGCCCTGAAAGACGGCTACAGGGAGAGGGCCCTGATCGCCGATAAGCTTCCGATATGGCTCGTCGAAAAAAAAGAGGATATGCAGCCGATCATCGAGGAACAGTTCAAAAGGCTGGATGTGGACTTCATCGACATGTATCTTATCCACAATATTGTTCCTGAGGTATGGGATAATATCAGGAATTTTGGAGTGTTTGAACATCTGCAAAAGCTCAAAGAAGAAGGCCGGATTGGCCATATTGGTTTCTCATTCCACGGCGACTATGATCTCTTCACAGAGGTGATCGATACCTATCCATGGGAATATTGCCAGATTCAGCTGAACTATCTTGACAAGGAGATCCAGGCCGGACTGAAGGGTCTGGAGTATGCGAGAGAACGGGGAATTGATGTTATCATCATGGAGCCTCTGAAGGGAGGCAGATTATCTGATAAAATTCCGCCGTCTGTGCAGGCGATTTGGGACAGAGCAAAGGCTGCAGGTATCTGTGCTTCCGAACGGACGCCGGCAGAGTGGGCGTTCCGATGGGTGGCAAGTCAGCCGGGTGTTTCCATGATCTTGAGCGGGATGAGTTCAGTCAGACAGCTTGATGAGAATATTGCTCTGTTTTCACAGGATGACATATCCTTAATGTCGGAGACGGAATACGCAATCTGCGATGAGGCAGCTGATGAATATAACAGCAAAATCAAGTATCAGTGCACTTCTTGCGGATACTGCAAGCCGTGTCCGCAGGAAGTGGAAATTTCAGATGTAATCAGTTATCTGAACGACTGGTATGCATTCGATAGGATTCCGAGCACTATGCTGGAGTATAACGAATGGCTCGACGGACCTGCTTCCGGATGCATCCACTGCGGAGCATGTGAGGAAAAATGTCCTCAGAGACTGCCGATCTCTGATATTATGACAGAAGCGGAAGAACAGTTTGGGAAATAGTCACAACGCACATAAACATACAAAGGAGTCCGATATGCGAATTAAATATATCAGTGAGGGGACCATTGACGGAAAAATCATACCTGTCACAGTTGTTTTTCTCGAATTGAGTGAAATCACGAAGGCCGGAGCAAGTGTAAAAGATG
>CACYBO010000033.1 GCA_902772685.1 uncultured Eubacteriales bacterium
ATCCGTGATCCTAAAGTTGTTTCTTACCTGGACGAGGAGGAGTATCAGACACTGTATGCATTGTCAATACCGATGGCGACCTTCGATATCATCCGGCCATCGGAAGAATCCCGGCAGTGCAGCATAAGAATTTCTGAGTCCAAACCAGCGTCCGGAATTCATCTTCTCGATTTTTCCCTGCTGCAGGACTGAAAGAATCCGCCGATCAGTGCAGCCCGAGGGGCGGTCTGTGATCTTCCACATCCGTACATCCGTCGAACAGAGCCTCTTCTGTTGGATGAAGAATATTGATGACTTCAAGAACGATCTTTTCCGGTTTTCCATCCTTGCCGATGCCCTTTATCATCACAGTATGCATCGTCTCAGGGACTCTCGGAATCACAACAAGTTCTACGCTTTCCACATCATCCCTGCCCGCCATCTGTTCCACGGCTTCCTCAATACGTCCCGTTCTGAGGGACTGCATCTTGGCCGAGTGCAGATTTTCCAGCCCGCGGATCGCAATCTGTTTATTTTTGTGCTTTCTGGCGGCGTTTTTCATTTTTTCGATGAACTCTGGTAATTTGGTATGAAGCAGCTGCATTGCTTTTCTCCTTTCAGCTATACGTTCTCTATCCGATGATACGGAATTCTCTCTCATCCGAGCATAAATCAAGCATATTCTCAGAAACTTCTATCTCGGACAAATGCAGTGTATCTTTGATTTTTACAATTTTGGGATTGGTCAAATCAGTACCGTGGGCAGTCTGAAGCGCTGCTCGGATCGCTTCCTCTTCCGAGTCAAGGATCACAGGAATTCTGATTCCCTCCGGATTTCCCGATGCAATTCCATTCGTATAAGTCGGTCCGAAATCAATCTTGTCCACAGCTTCCCTGAGTATGAAGTCACCCATGCCGAGCCCGATTGCATTTCCATGGGCTCCGTTTGAAAGATTTTCAATTACAATTCGTTTGATTCTGATGTCTGCACCCTGAATCGGGCCGTAGGAATCTCTTCCGATGATGTTAGGGTCCATCCCTGTCCCGCTGATATCCTTGCCAATCTGTCCGATGACCAGAACATCAACATCACCGAACTTGATTCTCGGCATGAGACTTTTGGCGATCTGCAAAAGCTCCGGTTCTCTTTTGAGAATATCATTTCCCGGGACAGCCTCGATCGTATGTGTGTTTTCATATGCATTTTCGATGATGGCCAGTCCGAACGGGACCGGTGCTCTGTCGAGAATGACCTGCGCGGCATCTGGGATAATATGGGCTAATGCGGCAAAACCCTCCCTGTGCAGTCTTGAGCATCCGTTGTGTTTACCTCCTCCGATTGCAAGCATCTTGCAGAGTCCGCTCTCCACGGGGCCGCTGAAATCAGTATGGGGTTTTATGCGCCCGACCGGAATGACATAGTCCGCCGCAAGAGCAGCTTCGGAAAAATGCACTTCTATTCCATCAGGGGTTTCCCCGATTACAGCTGTCGCCATAGATGAATCAATCGGCACACCCATGCTCTCCTCTGTTATGCCGTAGGATCTGAGCACTTCTTCCTGTCCCTCTGAAGTGCCGCCTCCATGGCTTCCCATGGCCGGAATGATGAACGGGCGCAGCCCTGCTTCATATAACACGTCCACGACTGTCTTCACGATAATATCGATATTGTTTATTCCGCGGCTTCCTGTAAGTACCGCCGCACTGCTTCCCTTTTTCATTGACGCAGCATGTGCCTCCGTTTCCTCCCTCACTGCTGCCGCAATATCGTCCAGATGATTGTCAGAGAAAAACTGTTCGATTTTCACCATTTTGGGAAGCTTTATATTTCTAACTGTATCAGGGAGTATCATAAACAAACGCTCCTTTCCCGTCTCCTGCCGCCAGTATTCCTTTTGTGAAACACTCTTTACCAATGCTGTCGCTTACATACAGAAACATACTCTCTCGGACTCTTTGCGCAAGTTCCTGCCACGGCTCATGTCTTTTCATGATGGAAGCATATATGCAGTCCACACAGTCCTCCGCCTCTTTTCTTGTCCCATACAGAATAAAACCGCATATTCCTGGATAAGCCCAGCACCACAGACCGTCATAGATTTCCGTCAGACGCTGTTCTGCGGTCCTGCTGCAGGACTGCGACATTCCAATGACGGCGCCGCAGGACAGATCCGTCATAATGTCAGGACGTACAACTGCCGCACACAGGTGAGGTTCAGCGGGTGTCACTGCGCTTACATACTCCGCCAGTGCCAGATCGATTACTGAAGGATCTGATGTCTGCGGAATCATAAAGGGCGGAATTCTGTCCAGATATTCAGCAATTCCGATGGTTTCTTCTTCGGAACAGAGTACCGCGATCGCTCCCGGAATCCCCTCTTCCTTGAATTTTTTCAGTACAAAAGCATTTCTACTTTTCATATGTATCAATGACAGCTTCACACATTCTCTCATTGATGATCCGAAGCTGTTCTCTGTCACACTTCTGCGTCAGTCCTGCGCTCCCTATAGTATTGCAAAAGGCTGTAAAAGCTGCCTTTGCCTCCTCATATGGACCCGGTACGTTGATCACCATAACTTCATCCAGAAAACCGGCGATGAGACGGCACCAAAGATGTCCGTTGTACCCATAAATCGATTTGCTTTCTGAAGGATCCAGCAGTTCATCAAGCGCTGTATGAGTGTAATCCTTTCCTAGTGTGCTGACGTATCTGTGTCCGCCGCCCGAACCGCCGATAAGAACAATGAGCCCCGCCTTATTTTTAAGGGCCAGAATCCGGTCGGATATTAACGCCGGATCATCGTCTACGGGTTCGCATATAATCACCTCATCTGAAGGAAAGCGGTCCAGCCAGAGTGAACGTATCAGTGGACTGTCCGTATCGAGGACCGTCCCGTTTTTTATCTCATCCCCTGTGGGAACAACGAACAATCTGCTATTCATCGGTTCTGTTCCACCTTTCGGCCTGACAATACTGCCCCTCCCAGCTGGTGATGCGGTTCCATTCCACAGGCACGATCCGCTCCATCTGCGCGAGTTTGACAACATCTGTCACCTCTATCCCCTC
>CACYBO010000034.1 GCA_902772685.1 uncultured Eubacteriales bacterium
CCGCCAAAAGGCATCACGACTGTGCCCGCTCCGATGGTGGAGTCGAACTTCTCCGAAAGGCCCTTCTGAGAGCAGATGTTGATGTCTGCGGCCAGATCCCGCATGCCTTCTCCGAATGATGAAGGCAGACTCTTATCAAGGACGTCTTCCGGAATGTCCGCCGCCTTGACCTTTATGTGCTTCTCCGCGCCGTTTGAATCGAGGAATTTCCTCGAAATATCCACTATAGTATTTCCCTTCCAGTGCATTACGAGGCGAGGTTCTTCGGTCACCGTAGCGACGACTGTCGCTTCCAGGTTTTCGGCATCGGCGATCTCAAAGAATCTTTCTTTATCCGCCGCCGCAATGACAACAGCCATTCTCTCCTGGGATTCACTGATGGCGAGTTCTGTTCCGTCGAGTCCCTCGTACTTCTTCGGCACAACATCCAGATTGATGTCCAGACCGTCGGCCAGTTCCCCGATTGCTACGGAAACACCGCCTGCTCCGAAGTCATTGCATCTCTTGATCATTCTGGACGCTTCACCGTTTCTGAAGAGTCTCTGCAACTTTCTCTCTTCCGGGGCATTGCCCTTCTGGACTTCAGCTCCGCAGTTTTCCAGCGAGCTCAGATCGTGTGACTTGGATGAGCCTGTCGCACCGCCGCAGCCGTCTCTCCCTGTCCTGCCGCCGAGGAGAATGATAATGTCTCCGGGAGCCGGTCTTTCGCGAACTACGTTGGCCGCAGGCGCCGCGCCGATTACCGCACCGAGTTCCATCCTCTTGGCCGCATATCCATCGTGGTAGATCTCCTGCACCAGACCGGTCGAAACACCGATCTGATTTCCGTAGGAGGAATAACCGTCGGCCGCGGAGGTGACGATTTTTCTCTGCGGCAGTTTGCCCTGCATCGTCTGATCCAAAGGCTTCCGCGGATCCGCCGCGCCGGTGATTCTCATCGCCGTATATACATAAGCTCTTCCCGAAAGCGGGTCTCTGATGGCCCCGCCGATGCATGTTGCAGCACCGCCGAACGGCTCAATCTCGGTCGGGTGATTGTGTGTTTCATTTTTGAAGAGCAAAAGCCAGTCTTCCTTTTTTCCGTCGATCGTAGCTTTAATCTTGACGGTGCAGGCGTTGATTTCCTCGGACTCGTCCAGACCTTCCATCTTGCCGGCGGCTTTTAATGCCTTTGCGGCGATCGTGCCCATATCCATCAGGGTAATCGGCTTGGTTCTGCCGAGTTCCTCGCGCGTCGTCAGATAGTCGTAGTATGCCGACTGGAGTGTCTCGTCTTCAAATTCAATATCATCTATTACCGTGTTAAACGTGGTATGTCTGCAGTGATCGGACCAATAGGTGTCGATCATCTTGATTTCTGTTATCGTCGGTACTCTGCCCTCGCTTCTGAAGTATTCCTGGCAAACGTGGATGTCCCCTTCGTCCATCGCAAGACCGCGGTCTGCGATGAACTGCTTCAGGGCCTCGTCGTCCATATCGTTGAAGCCATCCAGTGATTCAACCGTCTGCGGCAGCTCGTATTCCACCTTCAGCGTCTCCGGCATGTCAAGAGAAGCCTGGCGCATCTCAACAGGGTTGATAACGTAGTTTATGATCGACCGGAGTTCTTCATCTGTGATCTTGCCCGTCAGAAGGTACACCTTAGCGCACGCCACGAGCGGCCGCTCCTGCTGCGAGATGATCTGTATGCACTGCGCGGCCGAGTCGGCTCTCTGATCGTACTGTCCCGGCAGCGCTTCCACTGCGAATACAGCGTCCCCCATCTGCGCGAAGGTCTCTTCGTCACCTGTCCACCTGTAGACATCATCTACCTGCGGCTCGGAGAACACGCTTCCGATGCACTCTTCGAATAATTCCTCCGAGATGCCTTCCACATCGTATCTGTTGAATATCCGGATCTTCTCCACAGAGCTTATACCCAGGAATGTCTTAATCTCTGAAAGAAGTGCTCTGGCTTCATTCGCAACCGCTTCTCTCTTCTCGACGAATACTCTGAATACCATCTTATTTCCTCCCTGCCTTAAGTGCTCTTGCTCCAATGTCTTTCCTGTAATACGCGTCTTCAAAATGAATCTTCGCCGCGTTTTCATATGCTGTATCAATGGCTTCCCGCAGTGTCGGCGCTACGCTTGTGACGCCCAGCACTCTGCCGCCCGATGTAAGGAGCCTGCCGTCCTCGAGCTTCGCCCCTGCGACGAACACTTCCGTGTTTCCGGTCAGCTCGTCCATTGTGATCTCGCAGCCCTTCTTGTACGCCTGCGGATATCCGCCTGAGGCCACGACGACGCAGCAGGCGTTGTTCTCAGAGAATTTCACCTCTGTTTCAGCCAGTTTCTCGTCGGTAACCGCTTCCATGACCGTCAGCAGATCACTTTCAAGCAAAGGCAGCACAACCTGCGCTTCCGGATCCCCGAATCTGCAATTGTACTCGATTACCTTAGGACCGTCCTCTGTGATCATGAGACCGAAGTAGAGGCATCCTTTGAACGGTCTGCCCTCTGCCTGCATCGCTTTGATCGTCGGAATGAATATCTCATCCATGCATCTTGCCGCGACATCTTCTGTATAATAAGGGTTTGGTGCGACAGTTCCCATGCCGCCCGTATTGAGTCCTTTATCTCCGTCCAGAGCCCTCTTATGATCCTGAGAGGAGATCATCGGAACCACTGTATGTCCGTCGGTAAATGAAAGCACGGAAACTTCTGGACCGGTCAGGAATTCTTCTATGACGACCCGCAGTCCGCTGTCTCCGAATTTCCTGTCTTCCATCATGCTGCGCACGGCTTCTTTCGCGTCGTCTCTGGTCTCTGCGATGATGACGCCTTTGCCCAGCGCCAGACCATCCGCCTTGACGACTGTCGGTATCGGCGCTGTTTCAAGATAGTCCAGAGCCTGCGCCATATCGTCGAAGACTTCATATGCCGCGGTAGGAATGCCATACTTCTTCATGAGGTCCTTCGAGAAGACCTTGCTCGCTTCGATGACGGCCGCCTTCTTGTCCGGGCCGAAGCATCTGATTCCCTCTGCCTGAAGGACATCCACAGCCCCCATCGCAAGCGGATCGTCCGGAGCGACCACGGCATAGTCGATACCCTCGGATACAGCGAACTTTCTGATTCCCTCCAGATCCTTGGCTCCGATGTCGACGCATTCCGCATCCGCCGCAATTCCGCCGTTTCCGGGAAGCGCGTATATGACATCAACTTCAGGGCTCTTTTTCAGTCCCTTGATGATCGCGTGCTCACGGCCGCCGCCGCCTACTACCATTACTTTCATTTTATTGCTCCTTTATGCAAAGGCATTCTCTTCTAGTGGTGGAAGAGCCTTACCTTGTTGAATACCATGACCATGTTATATTTGTCCGCTGCCGCGATGACTTCGTCATCTCTGACGGATCCGCCTGCCTCGACCACATAGGAGACGCCGCTCGCTTTGGCCCTTTCGATACTGTCGCCGAACGGGAAGAACGCGTCAGAAGCAAGGACCCCGCCCGTCTGCTGATCGAGATACGCTCTCTTTTCCTCTGCGGTGAGTCTCTCCGGCTGGCGGCTGAAGTACTTCTGCCAATTCCCTTCTGCGCAGACATCCTCTTCGTATTCATTGATGTAGCCATCGATTGCATTGTCTCTGACCGCTCTCGGAAGTTTATCCTTGAACGGCAGGTTCAGGACTTTGTCGTGCATCCTGAGATACCAGGTGTCCGCCTTGCCCGCGGCCAGTCTGGTGCAGTGGATTCTGGACTGCTGTCCTGCGCCGATGCCGATGCACTGACCGTCTCTCGCAAAGCACACGGAATTTGACTGGGTGTACTTGAGAGCGATCATCGCGATGATGAGATCTTCCTTGATATCATCCGGAAGTTCTTTGTTCGCTGTCACAATGTTCTCCAGTAGATCTCTGCCGATTTTTATATCGTTGTGCGTCTGCTCAAAATTGATTCCGAACACCTGGCGTGTTTCCTGTCCCTGCGCGCTGTACTCCGGATCGATCTCAATCACATTGTAATTCCCGTTTTTCTTTTTGCTCAGCATCTCCAGCGCTTTCTCTGTGTACCCCGGAGCAATGACGCCGTCGGATACTTCCCTTTTGATGATGCGCGCCGCAGCCTCGTCGCAGATGTCCGAAAGCGCGATGAAGTCGCCGAACGAACAGAGTCTGTCCGTTCCTCTGGCTCTTGCGTAGGCACAGGCAATCGGTGATTCATCCAGCCCCTTGATATCGTCCACAAAATAGGCCTTCTTCATCTTGTCGCTCAGGGGACGGCCAACCGCCGCGGATGTCGGACTGACATGCTTGAATGATGTCGCCGCAGGCATCCCTGTAGCTTCCTTCAGTTCCTTGACCAGCTGCCATGCGTTGAACGCATCCAGAAA
>CACYBO010000035.1 GCA_902772685.1 uncultured Eubacteriales bacterium
ACCAGTTCTCCGCCGTAGTGAGCATCCTTTGCAGACATTCTGAGTCTCAGTGTTGAAGTGATTTTTTCCATCTTGAATCTCCTTTTCATCTTATAGATATAACAATGTGTACTGATTTTGCACTGTGATTTATATATTGCAAAACCAATGCCAAGCGTTTATCATATGAATCAGAGGAAAATGAACCGATTTCGGTTCGGGAGGAAAAGGAAAATGAACACATTTGGACTTGACAGATCACTGACGCCAAGGCATACATTTACGCCGCTGGCGTGGGAACTGGATAACAGCAGCCAGCTGAAAAGCGGTGAAGTGAGAATCGCTTTGGATAAGGTTCACGTAGAAGGGACCAGCTTCCGGCAGATCTGTCAGGAGGCCGGTAACGACGAAGAACAAATTAAGGAAAAAATCAAAGATATCGTCATTCGGAGGGGCAAACTCCACAATCCGGTCACCGACACGGGCGGACTCTTCTGCGGGGTCATCGAGGAGATTGACGGAGATTATCCTAATACAAAAGGCTTAAAGCCCGGAGATGAGGTTATCTGCAACTCATCGCTTGCCGGGATTCCCATGTATATCGATAGAATCACAAGCATCGACAAGGTCTACCCGCAGTTCGATGCGGAGGGCTACGCCATTTCACTGCCCGGTATGCCTATCGTCAGGCGGCCTGAGGACATCCCTATTGATTTGCTTCTGTTCACTCTCAACGAATCCGGGACGATTTACAAGGTCTCGAAGGATGCGAAGGACAAGAAGCGGTTTGCTGTGCTGGCCAATAATGTCATCATGGCAGCCATCTATGGATACACGATCCGCAGGGCTGCGGGCGAAGAAGCGGAAATCTACTGTCTGCTTGACAGGAATACGCCGGTAGCTCTTAAGGGCCCGGGGATAGAGAGGCTCAAGACTGAAATCTTCACCGATATCATCTACATAAATATGATGCGGCCGGCCGAGTGCCTGAAACAGTTCACTGGGAAACCGCAGGTGGATATGGTCGTGAACTGCGCTGATGTTCCGGGAGCTGAAACGATCTGCGTCATGGCGGCGAAATCCGGCGGAACCATTATCTTTGCCAACTTCATCAGCAATTACAATATCGCGCTGTATGTTACCGAGGCCACGTCAAAAGATCTGCAGATCAAGTGCGCTGACGGGTATCTGGAGAAGTATGATGAGTTTGATTTCGAGATCGTCAGAGGGCTTGCGCCTTACTTTGAAGGGAACCTGGTGCCGAGAGAAAAGACCAACCGGGGCGGGCAGAGATCGGAAGTCGACCGTGAGATCCTGGAGCAGTACAACCAGCACAACCTTGAGGAGGCGGAGGACTTCGTATCCGTCAGCTCCCGCATGCAGTCAGTGCTCGATGAGATTATGAGTGTATCCAAGTATGACTGCAATGTTCTCATCACCGGGGAGACCGGTGTCGGCAAAGAAAAAGTCGCGAATATCATACAGAAAAACAGCCGCCGCAAGATGCAGCCGTTCATCAAAATCAACTGTGCATCCATCTCGCCGAACCTGATCGAATCAGAGTTCTTCGGGTATGAGAAAGGCGCATTCACGGGCGCGGACAGCAAAGGCAAGATCGGCTATTTCGAGGCGGCCGACAACGGAATCATCTTTTTGGATGAAGTGGGAGAGCTGCCGATGGATATGCAGGCGAAACTGCTGCGGGTCATACAGGACGGGGAGTTCCTGAAGGTCGGCGGCACAAATCCGGTAAAAACGGATGTCAGAATCATTTCCGCTACAAACAAGGATCTGGAGGATCTGGTGGAGAAGCGGGTGTTCCGGCGGGACCTCTATTACAGACTCAACGTGTTCCCGATCAAGGTGCCTGCCCTTGACGAACGGACGGAAGACATCCCGCATCTGGCTGACAGCTTCGTCCGTAAATACAACGAAAAGTTCGGCATGAACAAGTATATGGATGAAGATGCGAAGGAGAGCCTGGCGTCGCACAGATGGCCGGGCAATATCCGGGAACTGGAGAATGTAGTTCAGAGGCTTCTGATCGGCAGCAGCAGCGATGCGATAACGGTAATGGATGTTGTCAAGGAACTGGATCGGGACCTGATCAAGGGGATCGATGCAGCGGCATCTGATGTTGACGGCGAAGGCAGCATAGATCTGACGAGCATGGTAGAGGCCTTTGAGAAGAACATCATCCGGGAGGCGTGCGAGAAGTACGGCTCCACCCGCAAAGCCGCGAAAGCAATCGGAATTTCCCAGACGCAGTTCGTCAGAAAAAAGAACAAATATAACCTGTAAGGCGCTCTTTTAACGCTTTAATACGATGCGAACCGATTCCGGTTCGCATTTTTTGTGTTTAGAACATGATTCGGTTCAACGATTGACAAAAAAATGACAAAAACAGGAAGCGCAATCGGCTGTGGGGTGCGGCGGATACCCACAGGATGGCGAAATCCCAAGCGGGAAGGGGTTGAAACAGTATTGACAGGGTGATGGGAAGCCGGTTGGCATGCATATTGCTAAATAATTAACATAAGTTAAAGTTGCCTTTGCATCAAAGGCGGGCCTTGAGCAAAGGCTGGAATACAAACAACAATTTTTAGGAGGAAAATCATGAAAAAAGGAAATCCGTACGGAACACACAGAGTTATCTCACCGAAGGGCGTTCTGCCGCAGCCTGCAGACGTAGTCGACAACACAATGGAGATCTATGACAACGAGATCCTGATCGACGTTAAGACACTGAACATCGACTCCGCTTCTTTCACAGAGATCTGCAAGCAGGTTCTGGACAAGAAACCGGCTGAGATCGAGACACAGGAAGAGAAA
>CACYBO010000036.1 GCA_902772685.1 uncultured Eubacteriales bacterium
GTTTATGACAACTCTGTCATGGATATAGATGAGGCGGATTTTGAAAATGACATCTCTTTAAGAAGTGAATTTGTAAGACTGGCGCTCCATGATGATACTCTTAGTGAATCAGAACGCAACAAGATCATCAGCTGCGGATGGAATGCACTGGGAGGAAAGGAGGTGTCTCGTTAATGAAACTCATAAGTATGCATATAGACAACTTCGGCGGTCTTCATGATTATGATTATGATTTTGATGACGGGCTGAATATCATCCTCCAGGACAATGGCTGGGGAAAGACAACGATGGCTGCATTTCTCAAAGCGATGTTGTACGGAATGGAGTCTAAGAGGATAAAAGATGTAACCAAGAATGAAAGACGCAGATATCTTCCGTGGCAGGGAGGTAAATACGGCGGTACGCTAATTTTTGAAGCAGATGGAGTAAAGTATAAAATCACAAGGACGTTTGGAGAACGAGCAGGATCTGACAAAGTAAAAATAGTCAATGCAGATACAAATGTAACGGCAAGAATCGATCCTGAAAAGATTGGGGATGAGTTTTTCCGTCTTGATGCAAATGCGTTCCAGCGAAGTGTCTTCATTACGCAGAATGGGATATCGATCGATGGAGCTGCTAGCAGTATACACACCAGACTGAATACACTTGTCAGTCAGGCTAATGATGTTGCAGCGTATGATGGTGCTATTGCCGATCTGACACAGCAGATAAAGTATTATGAAAAAACGGGTGACAGAGGAAAGCTGGGCGACATCAAAAAGCAGATCGCTGCACTTGAAAAACAGCGTGGACTGCTCGAGATCGAAATAAAAACTCAGGATGAAGATAGAGACAGAATATCGCATATCGATGAGCTCCTTGCAGATATAGAAAAAGACCTTGAAAAAAGGAAGACAGAACTTGATAAGGTCAGTGGCGAGACAAAAAAGAGAGAGGCATCAAAAAAGCTTCTTGATGATGTCGATGCAAAGATATCTGAAACTCGATCTCAGATAGACAGCATCAAAGCAGAACTGGGAGGACATATACCAGAAGGTGAAGAGATAAAGCATGTCAGTGAGCAGGAACAGAGCGCAGCCGCTTTGAATAGCAGAATCAGTGAGCTGAAGACGGCTTATGCGGATATGGTGACTGAGCATAACGAGCTGCTCGCTAAGTATGATGGAGAAATGCCAAAGGCTGAACAGCTCGATGAGATCCAAAGTACATATGGTGAATTGCAGGGTATTCTGTCGACAGATACGGAATCCGTTAAGAATGTTGCTGAGCCGGATGGATATCGCTTGATAAGTGCTGTACAGGAAGAAGAACCAGATTACGTAAGTGAACTTGAAACGGCAATAGGTTCACTGCCAAAGCTGCAGGAAATGGCAAATGAAGTGATCGCCAAAGAGCAGGATATCATCAAAGATGCACAGAGCTGGGAAATGGATAAAAAAGGCTATACTCTATGGTCTTCAGAAGTCAAAAGGCTGCAGCCCGAACTGGACAATTGTCAGGATTATGCTCCGGAAAAAGTTGACGATGTCATTGTTAAACTTGAGGAGGTAAAGAGTGGGCAGGATAAGGTCGCAGAAAAGACTGAGGAAATGAAAAAGTTCATTCTTTCACCCGAAGAAGAGGTTTTGACAGAAAAATATGCGGATGAACTTCCTGATTCGGCTGAATGCAGCATGATAATCAATAAAATACGGAATGCAGACAGATACGAATCTGAAAAGCAGGGCCTCAAACTTAAGATCGAAGGGGAAAAGAGCAGAGCGGACAGCCTTCGCATCTCGATCGATCAAATGAGTGGTATTTCCGATGAGAATGAAGATCAGCCAACAGAACCTGTTAAGTCATCCGGAACTGTTATGATCGTTGCCGGAGCTTTGGTTGCAGCGATAGGCATTGTACTTGCGATTCTCATGAAGCCGGTCCTGGCTGCTGTATCTGCGATCGGTGTAATTCTTGCAATAGCAGGTGCTGCCAGTAACAATAAGTATAAGAACAAGCTGCAGGAATACGAGAAACAAAGGGCTGAATTTGCTAAAAGACAAGAGGCAAGGGACAAAAGAGAAGAACTGAAGGATCAGCTGACAAAAGCTGAAACTGAAATAGAACAACTTCAGGGGCAGATCGAAGAGCTCGAGAGAAACTGCGAGGAAGAACTGTGTGATGCAAGAGCATGGATCGAAAAATGGGGTTCGCCCGGAGCTGAATGTACACAGACTGCTGCAGAAGAAATAGCAGAGAGTTTTGAGCGCATCAGAAATGCGCGAACTAAAAAAGCAGCTTGTGAAGAGATTCGTGGATCGATCAGTGATGCCGAAAAGATGATCGGAAATAATAGACGATTTGCTGATGAAAAATATCCTGAGATATCCGAAATGGAAGTTGATGAGGCGATCGAATCTCTGAAGGCGAAGGGGAATAAATATAAAACTATCAACAGCCAGTATCAGAATGCAGTTCGCAAAGAAATGGAATCTCTGGATGCTCTTCAGCTTACAAAAGAAGAAATAGAAAATGCCGAATCTCCAAAGGCACCTGAACTAAAGGAAAAGAAGGCGTTTGCTGAGGAAGCTCTCTCGTCTGCAGTCAACCGGTGCAATATTGTCATTACAAAAATTGGACTAAGGCTCAGTGCCGATAATGCATCAGAGGTACTTCACAGGGCAGAGCAGCTATTGGGCGAATATAACAGTTTCAGAGAAAAAACTGATGAGCGTGATGCCAGACAGCAAAAAAGGAATCAGACGATAGAAAGACTTGAGAACAAATTGAATGAGAACTCCAGCGTTCTGGGAACAGTCTATGCTGATATTGAGCTGCCTGACAGGCTGGCAATGATACGTAAAGATATTAGCAAAGAAAACTCCCTGAGAGAAAAGATATCTGAAAACCTTGACAAGCAGACTATTTCGGAAGGCGAGCTGGGGGAAGTTATGAGCAGAATCGATGCTTTTGTGAGCAAATACAGAGGCAATGATGATTCTTCTGAACTTGCTGATATTCTTGCAAAAGCAGCGAAATGCTCTGAATTAAGAGTTGCTGCCGGACAGCTGGAAAACCAGAAGAAGTCTATACTGGAAGAAAACCAGTTGTCAGGTGAAGGAGCGGCCAGCGGAGAGGAGTCTGAAATCAGAGAGCAGATCTTAGAACTGGAGAAACGAAGAGATGAACTGTTAGTGGAATATACCCAGAAGAGCGATTCTATAAGGCATGCCGATCAGTCTCTGGAAAAGTATTCGGATGTAGTTCGTGAGATAGGTGCACTGTATTCTGAAAAACAAAAAGCTCAGAATACGCTGCATATACTCAAACGTTCGATTCAGTTGATAGAAAAGGCAAAAGAAAATCTGGCAGACAGATATATCAGTAAAGTAGAACAGCTATTTAACAGTTATATGCATCTATGGTTGAACAATGACGCAGTGAAGGGTGTTCTTGATATAGATTTCAATGTTAAGATCGCGGAAAATGATGAGGAGCATGTAGCAGAGGGCTACAGCACAGGGTATTGTGATCTTATTGATTTCTGCATGAGACTGGCATTGGTAGACACACTGTTCGAGAAGGAACAGCCATTCCTCATAATGGATGACCCGTTTGTAAATCTCGATGAAGACAGACTTGAAAAGGCACTGGAACTCCTCAATGTGTTGTCTGCAAACAAGCAGATCGTATATTTTGTCTGCCATCCTATCAGAGCAACAGAAACTGAGGATAATTCTATATCCCGTGAGGAATTTGCTAAACTGGCAGAGGATACAAAGAAGGCATTGGCAGAGAGAAGGATAACTGCAGCAGCTGCTAGTAAAAAAGCAGTTCAAAAGTCACCGAGAGAATTGTACAAGGTCACAGATCAGGATGCGGCTCTGCCTGTCAGACCACTAAAAACAGATTATGTGATCACGAATAATATATTCAGTATGCAATTTGTTTCGGAGGGATTTGGTATACCAAAGGACAATACGTACGAGTTGTTCTTTATAGATGAAAAGGGACATGTTCTCAATGAAAGACAGATCATTGAGATCAGCAACGGCAAGCTGTCTTCCGACAGACTGACATTCAGCCTGAATACAAGAGAGGACAGCGGTGATCAGTATGAACTGATGATACATGAGAGTGGTAAGGATGATTACGACGTGATTGCGAGAATTCCATTCAAAGCAAATCTTTCTTTTGCAAGTTTTGATTTTTGATCGATGAATAAACAGGAGGCTGAAACAGATGACAGATTTAGATGAAAAAGTATTGGAATACTTTCCGGGAAAAGTAGTAAGAAAAGACCTTACTGCTCTGATGAAAAAAGGTGCGAATGTTCCAACATATGTTTTGGAATATCTGCTGGGTATGTACTGTGCTACAGACGATGAGGAAGCCATAGAAATAGGTTTGACGAAGATAAAGCGAATCCTCAGCGAGAATTATGTTCGACCGGATCAGAGTGAGTATATCAAATCAAAGATCAAAGAGAACGGACAGTATACGATAATAGATAAAATCACTGTTACATTTGATGACCGTGAAGATAAATATGTTGCCAGATTTACAAATCTGAGGATGGATCCTTTTGAAGTGAATTCAGATCTTGTTGTTCATAATGAAAAACTGCTGATTGGCGGTATCTGGTGCATACTTAAGATCGAGTATGTCGGACTTGACAAGGATGACGATGAAGAACCTGAATTTGAAGAAGATATATTCGGAAATCAAAAGAAGAAAAAGAAGAAGAAAAAGAAAAAATCCAAATATGAATCTCCGTTTGAGATATCATCATTAAAACCTATCCAGATGCCTAATCTGGATCTCGACGAAATCAGATACTCGCGTAAGTATTTTACAAAGGATGAATGGATAGATCTCATGATGAGATCTGCGGGATATGAGCCTGATGAACTGGAAAGAAAGGAAAAACTGCATTATCTGTTAAGGTTTGTCCCCTTCATCCAAAAGAATTACAATCTTGTTGAACTAGGTCCTCGCGGAACGGGAAAGTCACATGTATACAGTGAATTATCACCGTATTCTATTCTGATGAGCAGTGGAACCACGACAGTATCGAATATGTTCTATAACATGGGGTCACGCAGAGTTGGTCTTGTCGGGAAGTGGGATTGTATCGCATTTGATGAGGTCGCAGGTATAACGCATGCTTCGGGTGATATGGTACAGATCATGAAGAACTATATGGCGAATGGTACATTTGCCAGAGGGTCTGATTCAATCAGTTCTGATGCATCGATCGCGTTTGAAGGAAATACGTTCAGAAGTGTAGCGGACATGATGAGAACAACGAATCTGTTTGAGCCATTCCCGGAGGAGTTCAATGACGATTCGGCTTTCTTCGATCGTATACATGCTTATCTGCCCGGATGGGAGACACCTAAGCTAAGATCCAAGTTATTCACGACAAGATATGGTCTGATCTCAGATTGCTTCTCTGAGTTTTGCCATGCTATGAGAAAATATGACTTCACAAATTCGTTCAGTGAATACTTTGAGTTCAATAAAAACTACAATACACGTGATGATACAGCGGTAAGAAGAACGTTCTCAGGATTGGCAAA
>CACYBO010000037.1 GCA_902772685.1 uncultured Eubacteriales bacterium
AAGATGAAGAGGTTCTTGTGATCCACACGCTTGTCGTTGACCCGGAGATGAGCCGCAAAGGCTATGGACGCGGCTTTGTCGAATACTATTGTGCAATGGGTGAAAAACTGGGCTGCAGAACACTTCGTCTGGACACCAATGCCAGAAACAAAGTTGCCCGCGCGATGTACAAAAGCCTCGGGTTCAGGGAGTCAGGAATTGTGCCGTGCAGGTTCAACGGAATCCCGGATGTCGAACTAGTATGTCTGGAAAAAACCGTGGAATAGTAAGGGGTGTAAAGGTTTTGCCATTTTGGCAGCAGGAGAGTAAAATATGAATATGGACAGTTATGAGAAACAGAAAGAACTTAAGAAAATAAGGAACAAAAGGACAGGGCGCACCAAGAAAATCTGGGGCACTATTTTAGTGGTCTTCGGTATTCTGAACCTGATGGACAGTGTCTACATGTTCAACACTTCATTCCTCGAAGGGCTGCGGAGCTGCATTCTGCCGCTTGCTCTGGTTTGCCTTGGCGTTTGGATGGTCAAAAGCGCGAGGACAAACGTCGCCAAATGGGACAATTATGAAGCGCTGATCAATCAGAACGGCAATACGCCGCTGAAAGAGCTCTCGCGGAAGACCGGGAAATCTGTGGATCAGGTGAGAAAAGACGTTCAGGAGATGATAAACAACGGCTTCTTCAGGGATGAAAACGGCAACGTCGGAGCTTACATTCACGGAGAATACGACATTCTCGTCATGATGCGCAATGGTTATCCGAAGGAGCCGGTTGAACAGACGGCGAAGGAGCAGGCCCAGGCAGAAGCGGCAGAAGAAATGGACGGGAAAGTCACCGCTGAAGAGGAAACCGAACTCTTCGCCGAGGCCATTGAAAAGGCAGCCGCGGAGGTGAAGGATCCCGATGTGGTGGAATCCCTGAAGAGCATCGAATCATCTGTGAAAAAGATAGGCAGAATCGTCAAACGGAAACCTGAACTGGAAGAGTCCGAGAGCATCCGGCAGCTCAGGGAGATTTATCTTCCGAAGACTCTTGAGCTTGTCAATAAACTCAGACGGGAAGAGGCCGGTCCGGACGCAATGCTCGAAATCAAGGGCATTCTGAACACATGCGCGGTTGCATACGGCAACATCGTGGAAAAAGTCTATAAGCGTGAAGATGAAGACACGTTGATTGATATTGAAGTACTGAAACAGACCTTCGAGAGAGAAGGACTGCTCGGATCAGATTTTGATTTTGAATAAGGAGGAACGAAATGGCTGAAGCAACAATGGAGAAGGATGTAATAACACCGGTACTGTCTCTGGAAACACTCGAACAGATTGATGATCCCGCGGTAGAGGCGATTGATCAGAAGGAAGCGGAAGCATTCAGAATGAAACAGTTTTCGGAAGAGGAGATGAAACAGATCACCGATTTTTCCGAGAAGATAGATCTGCACGATTCAAATCTTATCATCACATATGGCGCAGGCGCACAGAAAAGACTCTCCGAATTCTCGGAAGCTGCGCTGGAACATGTCCGTGCCAGAGATATGGATCAGATCGGTGAAACTCTGAGCGATCTGGTTGCGGACCTCAAGGTAGATCCGACAGAGGAAAAAGGCCTCAAAGCCCTGTTCAACAAAGGGGCAAACCATGCGGAGAAAATCAAGGCCCACTACAGCAAGGTGGAAACAAATATAGAGGAAGTATCAAAAGTCCTGGAGAAGCATCAGGAGACACTGCTGAAGGACATTGCGGTACAGGAAAGGCTCTTTGAAAACAACAAGGCGTACTTCAAAGAGCTGACCATGTACATTGCTGCCGGCCGCATCGCGCTCGAAAAGGCGTATAACGAAGAACTTCCTGCACTCAAAGCAAAAGCAGCGGAATCCGGTCTGGCTGAAGATGCACAGGAAGCTAATGACTTTGCAGCGATGTGCGAGAGATTTGAGAAGAAACTCTATGATCTGGAACTGACCAGAGCGATATGTCTGCAGAATGCGCCGCAGATCAGACTGGTTCAGACGAATGCAGTCGTTCTGTCAGACAAGATCAACTCAACACTTGTGAACACGCTGCCGCTCTGGAAGAACCAGATGGTCATTGCTCTCGGCATGGCGCATTCAAAAGAGGCAATCAAGACGCAGCAGATGGTTACAAACACAACCAATGAGATTCTGGCGAAGAACGCTGAAATGCTTCATCAGTCCACTGTCGAAATCGCGACGGAAAATGAGAGAGGCATCGTGGATATAGAAACACTGAAGCACACGAATGAAGAACTTATCGCTACGCTTGACGACCTGATCCGCATTCAGGATGAAGGAAGAGAAAAGCGCAGAAACGCAGAACTTGAACTGACAAGCATTGAGAATCAGCTGAAGGAGAGACTGACTCAGGCGGGTTCCATGAGAGTGTAACGCGGGTTCCGGGAGAGAAAAATGGCTGAAGAATATGATAAAAGAAGAAGGGAAAATCCTGCGGACAAAAGGCTGACGCAAGATGAACTCAGGTCCATCAGGAATGCGAGGAACTGCCTTGGTCTGAAGCTTGGAAAGTACGCCTCCGTAGCAGCAGCAGTAGTCACGGGCATGTTAGCCATGGGCAGCAGCACGCTGCTGGATACAGTGGTTTACGGAATATGCATACTTCTGTTCGTCGTGCTCGCCGTTCTGCTGCACACTACGACGAAACGGAGGCAGACCAAGTGGGGCAAGTATGAAGCGCTGATCAACTGGCAGGGGAATACGGAGCTCGAGTATATTGCGAGCAATACCGGATACCCCATGAACAAGGTCATCAACGACCTGCAGGACATGATCGACAGGAAATTCCTGATTGGTCCGACCGAAAATCTCGGAGCTTATATCGATAAGGCCAATTCCCTTCTTGTTATGACAGACTACAAGACCGGCAAGCCGCTGGAGCCGCTTGATGAGGCTATCAAGAAGAGAAAGACACAGGAAAAGATCAAATCCGAGAGCGAGAGCATCCGTGCAATCAGGAAGGCTGTCCTTGAGGTCGAGGACGAGCAGGTCAGAGATTACCTGTTTGAAATCTCAGGATCCATCGGTAAGATAGAAAAGAAACTCAAGGAGAAACCGGAACTGGCGAAGATGGAGATCGTCAGGAAGTTCAACGAAACGTACCTGCCGAGAACCCTTGACCTGGTTGATAAGTACAGAAAAGGAGATGCTTCTCCGGAAGCTCTGGAAAAGATCAAGGAGACGCTGGGCATTTGCGCGGAGGCGTTTGAGAATATCGAAGAGAGCATATACGAGCGCGAGAGCGAAGACACACTTGCCGATATCGAAGTCATCAAAGCGATGCTGGCCAGAGAGGGTTTTCTGGACTCAGACTTTGACATAGGCAAACCTGCTTCAAAACATTAGGTGAGATAAAGAGAATGAAAAAGACCACGGATGACAATATCTATAAGACTATAGTTGAGAATCTGGGCGTTGAGATATTCGTAAGCGATGGTGAAGGCAATGTCATGTTCGTGAATCCGGCGTCTATCGAGATCAACGAACTTGATGTCGATAATGTGGTTGGCCGGAATGTCAAAGATCTGATAGATGACGGCTATTTCACTGAGAGCAGCACGATTCAGGTGCTGAAAGAGAAGAAGACCGTCAGTCTGCTCCAGAATCTCAGGCATGACAAACGGGTGGTCGCCACCGGTGTCCCGATTTTTAACGACAAGGGTGAGGTGGATATGGTAATCACCACCTCACAGGACATCGATGTCGTTAACGAACTTCTGGAAACACTGCACGCAAAGGAAAAAGAAATAGACCTCCTAAGGCGGCAGCTGCAGAAGAACAGTGGTTTTGATGTAGACGATCCGGCCAGCATCAAAGTCAAGACGGCGATGGAGATGGTTGCATCACTCGATATGCCGATCCTCATTTCCGGGGAATCAGGTACGGGCAAGCACGTGGCGGCGAGATATATCCATTACTTCGGTAAACGCAGAGATGGGCATTTCATTACGGTGAACTGCATCAGCGCCGATCCGGATTTTTTGGAGCAGGAAATATTCGGACGTGAGAGCCATTCTGAAGACGGCAAGTCGGAGGTTATCGTTCAGGGCAAACTGGATATGGCCGATGGCGGCACACTGGCGCTCAATAATATCAGTTATATGCCGCCGAGGATCCAGGGGAAACTCTTTGAGTATATTGATACAGGCAAATTCACAAGAGCAGGCGGAAGCCGCGAGGTGAATTCAAGCGCACGGATCATAGCTATGACCGGCATGGACCTCAAGGCACTCAGCGAGACAGGGATGTTCATGAAGGCCCTGTACTACAAGCTGAACACTGCTCCTATTGTGATTCCGCCGCTGCGGCACAGAGTCAAAGACATACCATATTTGGCCAATCAGTATGTGTCGAGATATAACGACAAATACAAGGCGAAGAAGATTCTGAACAAGGACGCTCTTGGCAAGCTCGCGTCCCATTCCTGGCCCGGCAATCTCATAGAACTCGACCAGACGATCGAGAGTGCTTACATCATGACCGACGGGCCGGTGATAAAAGGTGAGACCATTTATAATGTGATTCACGGATCAGACGAACAGGACGGCAGTAAAGGCAGCGTCTACTGCGAGGACATCATACCATTAAAAGAGGCCAAACATCAGCTGGAAGAGCAGCTGGTAAGGCGTGCCTACGGGGTTTATAAAACGACAGCAAAAGCGGCAGAAGCACTTGGAGTCAACCAGTCTACTGTGTCGCGTATTCTCAATAAATATGACACCTGACAGCAAAAGGAAAACACAGCAAATCATTAAATACGGAGCACTGGCGGTGTGGGTTGCACTGATCCTTCTGGTCTTTATCAACAGGGACAGTATTACAGTTGACGCGATCATAAATTACGCACCGTCAAATTATTTTTTAGCAGCCCTTGTGCTGCTTTTACTCTTTGCCCTCAAAAGTCTGTCAGTGTTCTTCGCTTCCATTATCCTCTTCACTGTATCCGGGCTGATATTCCCATTGCCTCTGGCAATTCTGGTGAATTCGCTTGGTGTGATCATCATGGCTTCCGAGGCGTATCTCATGGGCCGTATCTACGGAAGTGACCTCATCGGCACTATCGCAGAGAAATATCCGAAAGTGCAGCCTATCCTGCACCTGCAGGATAAGAAGCCGTTTCTGTTCACCTTCCTGCTGCGTATGCTGAAGGTCAGCAATGTAGACATCAGCAGCATGTACATGGGGGCTTCACATACACGGTTCGCGCCCTATCTTGCTGCCAGTTATGTGGCAATAGTGCCGGAGCTCGTCCTCTATGCTATGCTGGGAAGCAGCATTTCAGATTTGAACCCCACAGCTGCGATCATCGTTATGATTGTCTTCGGGTGCATCAGCGTTGCGTCCTTTCTTATCATGGCGTATCTCGTCAAGCATCCGGAAAAGCTCTGAACGGCCGGGACCGGGGAGTTTGTTTTGCCCGTTTGCAGGCTTTCTGATATAATGAATATGCATAAGAGCCAAAGAGAGGTTGAGATAGAGAGATGAAAAGAATTCTGATTACAACACTTGCTGTCATAACAGTGATAGCAATGGCCGGAATCTTTTCCGGATGCGGAGGATCGAAGGTGCCGGAGCGTCTGATCGGTCAGTGGGAATGCGCTGATCTGGCTTCAGATGGTTACACGGATACCAGTTTCTATGCGCTGACAATCGAGAAGGACGGAACCTTCAGTCTTTATGATGAGACCGGGAACCCGGGAATCTCCGGGACCATGAAAGGTGACGACACAGGGAAGCTGGGCATTCTGGAACTCTCATGCAATGAGGATGATTTTGATCCGCCTGTCTGCTGGGCGAAGATGCAAAAGAATTCCCGCGTACGGTATAAGATTATGGACGAAAATACGATTCGACTTGGCTACGTCGGGATATGGCTCACATTCACAAAATAAATACAAAACCCGGGATGAACGATGCGTCCCGGGTTTTTTATTGCTGTTATCGAACTGTATCACACGAGCGTGCCGCCTCCGAGAACAAGGTCCTCATCGTACAGCACAGCGGCCTGGCCGGGCGTGATGGCGCGCTGAGGTTCATCAAAGAACATTTCGGCGGCGTCAGTTCCAATTGGCCGTACGGTTGCCCACTGCTCCTTTTGTTTGTACCGGACACGTACGCGGCAGCGTATTTCACCCTCCGGCACCTCGCCGCTGATCCAGTTGAAGTCCACCGCTTTCGCGTAGGAAGAAAAGACGTCTTCGTTACGGCCCAGGACAATCCGGTTGTTTTCGGCGTCAATACGGCAGACGTAGCGTTTTTCGCCGAACGCCTGACCCAGATGCTTGTGCTGCCCGATGGTGTAGTGGATGATACCCCTGTGCGTTCCAATGACGTTCCCATCGAGGTCTACGTAGTCGCCCTCAGGGAATGTCAGCCCGGAGTAATTCTTGATTACAGAAGCGTAGTCGCCGTCGGGAACAAAACAGATATCCTGACTTTCAGGCTTGTCTGCGTTTACGAAACCATCAGCCTCCGCAAGGCTTCTGACCTGATTCTTGGTCAGCCCTCCAAGAGGAAACAGGATGTGCGCAAGCTGCTGCTGCGTCAGCGTATAGAGAACGTAACTCTGGTCCTTCGAAGGGTCAAGGCCTTTGCGAAGGAGGTACTTGCCTGTTTCCGGATCCCGCTCGACACGTGCATAGTGACCTGTAGCGATGTATTCACATCCCAGTTCAGATGCCTTTTGCAAAAGCATGCCGAACTTCATCGTCCTGTTACAGTCGATGCATGGATTTGGAGTTACGCCGTGGGAGTATGAGTCGATGAACTTGTTTATGACGCAGCTGCGGAATTCATCCTCCAGATTGAAGACATAGTAAGGCATGCCAAGGCGCTCGGCAATCAGACGGGCGTCTTCCGCCGCGCTTTCGCCAAAAAGTTCCATCGTGCAGCCGATGCATTCGCAGCCGGCTTCCATTGTGAGTTTTGCCGCGACGGACGAATCAACCCCGCCGCTCATAGCGATCAGTGCTTTCATACCGATATCATACCATAAAAGTCAAGGAACAGCAGGGTGGATTTCATAAATTGTTAGCACTCTCTTGCTGTGAGTGCCAAAAAAGTGTTGACTTTGGTATTTTGCGGGATTACAATGGATTCAGCAGAAGGGAGTCGCTTGCGGCACCTCTGCCGGGACCATAAGAAAAAGGGGGGTTAATTATAACTATGAATATTGAAAAATACACACAGAAAGCACAAGAGGCAATCATCGATTGCCAGAATATTGCGGTAGAAGAGGGGCATCAGCAGGTCGATGGCGAGCATCTTCATATGGCGCTGCTTCAGCAGAAAGACGGTCTGATTCCTAAACTTCTGTCCTACGCCAAGATCAATGTTGGCGAAATCATCGGTTCTGTTCAGGCGGAACTGGATAAAATACCAAAGGTCAGCGGCGGCGCTGATCAGATGTATTCAACCAGAAGACTGCAGAAGATCCTCGTTGATGCTGAGAAAAAGGCCGAGAAGTTCAAAGACGAATACGTGAGCGTGGAGCATCTTTATATGGCTCTCCTCGATGAGAGAAACACGCCCAGCGCTGAGATTTTCAGAAGGTACGGCATGAGCACGGACTGTTTCCTCAACGCACTCAATCAGGTGCGCGGCAATCAGAGGGTCACAAGCCAGAACCCTGAGGAGAACTACGACGCGCTGAATAAATACGGAAGGGACCTCGTCGAGATGGCGAGGGACGGCAAACTGGATCCTGTTATCGGGCGTGACGCTGAAATCAGGCATACGATTCAGATTCTGTCGAGAAGAACCAAGAACAATCCTGTTCTCATTGGTGAGCCGGGCGTAGGTAAGACCGCGGTCGTCGAAGGCCTTGCTCAGAGAATACTGAACGGGGATGTTCCGGAAGGGCTGAAAGACAAGACGATCTTCGCCCTCGATATGGGTTCGCTGATTGCGGGAGCCAAGTTCAGAGGTGAGTTTGAGGAGAGACTTAAGGCAGTGCTCAATGAAATCGAAAAGTCCGAAGGCAGGATACTGCTCTTCATCGATGAACTGCACAATATCGTCGGTGCCGGCAAGTCTGAAGGGGCGATGGATGCAGGTAATCTTCTGAAGCCGAAACTTGCAAGAGGAGAACTGCACTGCATCGGCGCGACCACGCTCGATGAGTACCGTAAGTACATCGAAAAAGATGCTGCTCTGGAAAGAAGATTTCAGAAGGTCATGGTCGATCAGCCGACCGTGGAGGATACGATTTCCATCCTTCGCGGACTGAAGGAGAGATTCGAGATCCATCACGGCGTCAGAATTACCGACAGCGCACTGATCGCATGCGCTACTCTGTCTGACCGTTACATTACCGACAGATTCCTGCCGGACAAAGCCATCGACCTGATGGATGAGGCAGCGGCCAGAATCAGAACGGAAATTGACAGCATGCCTGCGGAACTCGACCAGATTTCCCGTAAGATCATGCAGCTCGAAATAGAAAAACAGGCGCTCAGCAAAGAGACCGACAAGGCTTCTAAGAGCAGACTGGAAGCTCTCGAAGCGGAACTCGCTGAACTCAGGGATGAGGATAATGCTCTCCGCGCTCAGTGGGAAAATGAGAAGAATACGATCGCTGAGGTCAAAGAGGTCAAGCAGCAGCTTGATGATGTGCGCCATGAGATTGAAGAGGCGGAGAGAAAATATGATCTGGAGAAACTGGCGGAACTGAAGTACGGCAGACTTCCGGAACTCGAAAAGAAACTGGAAGAGGAAAAAGCAAAGGCAGAAAAAGCTGAAGAAGCACGCATCCTGAAGGAAGAGGTCGGCGAAGAGGAAATCGCCGAGGTCATCTCCGGATGGACAGGAATCCCGGTAGCCAAGCTGGTAGAAACAGAAAGAGAAAAACTGCTGAAGCTGCCGGAGATCCTCCACAAGAGAGTCATCGGTCAGGATGAAGGCGTGCAGTCTGTAGCGGAAGCTGTACTCAGAGCCCGCGCCGGACTGAAGGACGCGAAGAGACCAATCGGCTCCTTCATCTTCCTGGGACCTACAGGCGTTGGTAAGACAGAACTGGCGAAAGCCCTTTCTGAGGCACTGTTTGACTCAGAGAGAAACATGGTCAGAATCGACATGTCCGAATACATGGAGAAGCACTCCGTTTCAAGACTGGTAGGAGCGCCTCCGGGATACGTAGGATATGATGAGGGCGGTCAGCTGACAGAGGCTGTAAGGCGCAAGCCGTACAGCGTAATTCTGTTCGACGAGATAGAAAAAGCGCATCCGGATGTTTTTAACATCCTGCTGCAACTGCTTGATGACGGCCGTCTTACCGACAATCAAGGCAGAACGGTCGACTTCAAGAATACCATCGTCATCATGACCTCCAACATAGGAAGCAGCATGCTGATCGACGGCATAAGGGAAGACGGCACGGTGGATTCCGATGTTAAGGAGAAGGTCGAAGATGAAATGAAGAAGTACTTCAGACCGGAGTTCCTGAACAGAATCGATGATATCGTCGTATTCTCGCCTCTGACCAAGGATCAGATCATCAGAATCATTGAGCTGGGGCTCAAGGATATCGAGGTCAGACTGACAGAACGCGAAATCACACTGGAACTGACTGACGCAGCCAAGGAGTTCATTGCCGATGAATCCTATGACGCCACTTACGGAGCCCGTCCGGTCAAGAGGTTCCTGCAGAAGAACATCGAGACAGAACTCGCAGGCGAGCTCATCCGAGGCACCATCGCCGACGGAGATCACGTCGTCATCGATGTGACGGAAGCGGCAGAAGGCAGCGGCCGGAAACTGACCTTCACAAGCAAGTAACAACAAGCAAGCAGCAAAAGACAGACTGTCACATCAGAACACAATAAGAACAACATCAAAAGAGACGGCTTAGACATGCAGCTGTAATCCGCAGGCACGAGGACATCAGCGGAATGTCTAAGCCGTCTCTTTGTATAGTCGTTTTATATAGTCGTTATTCTGACAGTTTGAGGTTTTCGGGACTGCCTTTGAAGCGGCGGCGGTACCAGCCTATGAGGAACGTCATGACGTAGTCGTAGAGAATCGACATGACGAGACCCGCAGCGATAAGTCCTGCCGCCGGCCAGTCCGGCATATGGATGCTCGAGGCGAGAACTGCCTTGAAGAAGAGCAGACCGACACACAGAACAGCGGCGAAGTAGAGCACTTTAATGGTGATCTGCAGGAGACCGCCGTTTATTTTCTCAATAAAATACTTCAGCACTGCGTAGTATCCAAGACAGAACACATACGGGATCAGGGCAAGCTTATTGGGAATAAGGATCAGCCCCAGTATGCTCGACGCCGCAAAGACAGAGAGTCCCCCTGCCGGTCCTGCTTCAATGACCATGACAGCAGTAAAAAGAGAGCTGATCAAAAATAATGTCAGCTCGATTCCCGGCACAATAGATGCACCAAACATAAATATGACAGCGAGGGCAGTGCAGATACCGCCCAGCGCGATTTTACCGGTTCTGTTCTGTTTCATCTCAGATTAGATGCAGTCGCAGCAGCAGTCAGCGCAGATGTAGCACTGAAGAGCCTGACAGCACATATCGTCGTTTCCCATAGGGTTGTAGCCCTGGCCCTGCGCCTGATTCTGATAGACGTTGCCTTGATTTACCAGACTTGCGTAGTGGCGTTTATACTCCTGATTGGCGGGCTCCATGCTGCATGCTGTCTGAAGATTGTTTACAGCATCGTCGTACCAGCCTTTGCGTGAGGAAATAACGCCTTTGAGGAAGTACCATTCAGCAGGTCTGTTTGAGATTCCGTTCAGCGCGGCCTCTGCCGAATCGAGCCTGCCTCTGTCGATATCGCGGCGTATCTGCATGAAGTCCGATGCGGAAGCACCGCTGTAGCTGCCGGAAGAACCGGAGTTGTAATTATAACCCTGTGAACTGCCCGGTCCGTAACTGCCCTGCTTCATAAGCATGTCATACGCTTCGTTGATCTCCTGCATTTTTTCCTCAGCGAGATCCGAGAGAGGGTTGTCAGCATACTTGTCCGGATGATACTTCTTGACAAGCGCCTTATATGCCGCCTTGATCTCTTCTTCTGTCGCGCCTTCTTTTACCCCTAATACTTCATATGGATTCATCAGGTTCTCCTTCGTGTTTCTTTTGATTTATGATTTCTTCGGTTTTTCTGTTCATGCCGAAGTATATCACATTGTCTATTATACCTTTATTCTTCTTAATATCAAGTGATCCTGTCTGCTCGCTGAGCACCGCCAGATAATGGTACAGATTGAATTCCAGATTGTCACGGATGCGGTCGCGGAATTGCTGCGGCGTCTCGCTGTCCAGATATTCAAATCTGTAAAGCAGCGGATTATATGCGCCGCTTTCGATGTTCTCTTCGATGTCATCGACAGCGTCGATCAGGTAGATCCACTTGCCCATATGATAACCTGTGCGGGCAAATGTTTCGTGAAGATTCTGCGAAGATGGATAAAGCAAACTTGCTCCTTCGCGGAATATGACCTCCATTATTTTAGAGAAGGATTCGGCCGCCTCGTCCAGATTTGCACACTTGTTTTCCTCCAGACCGCCGAGGGTAGCCAGATTGATCTCGATGCCGTCGCACAGCCCGGGATACTTCTTCTGCAGCTTTCTGTGCAGACGTTTCATCAGCCTGATTGTTGCCTTTGCGGAAACCTTCCCCTCGTCGTGCGCATCATCGAGCATCTTGTACCATGCGAGGATGAGCATCACATCGCCCGCGTATTCGATAGCCCTGTTGCGGATGATGGTTTTGTTCTTAATGTGGTGCGCGATACAGTGCTCCTGCTTCGGAGAGTCAGGTTCCTCATCCACACAGGCCAGCAGCAGAGCCAAAAAGGCCGCATCATAACTGAGGACCATCCGCGGAAGCTGACCGTACTCACTGCCGATGTACTTGCACACGCCGCAATAATAGCCCATATAGATTTCGTATTCCCGGACCTTCAGATCCGGCTTAAATACCTGTACATACCCTAACATGTTTTGAATTCAACCTGATGTTGTTAAATGCCTATCTTCAGAAGTTCAATAAACTGACGTGCAGTTCTCGGGCTTCTTCCGTTTCTTCTGATTGCAAAAGCCTCCGCTCTCTTCAGGAGGTCCTCCTCGGAGATTTCGTCCGGTCCGTCACCGACTGCGACGCCGTATTCATCCGCCAGGGAGCGCACAATGGAAAGGTACTCATCTTTTCCCGGCTTACTGAAGGTGATGGTGAGACCGAAACGGGCGGCGAGACTCATGGTTTCCTGCATGGTGTCATTCAGATGCAGGTCGTCATCGAAACCGGAACCGCTCACGCGGTCGGAAGCTGATTCGCGTACTAGATGCCGCCGGTTGCTGGTGGCGTAGATGACTGAGTTATCACCGCATCCGGTGATGCTGCCTTCGAGGGTCGCTTTCAAGGCGGAGAAGTTATCGTCGTTCCCGGCGAAGCTGAGGTCATCGATGAAGATGATGAACTTCAGCGGATTCGGCGCGATTTCTTCCATGACCGAAGGGATCTGGAAGAGCTGGTTCTTCTTCAGCTCGATCAGGCGCAGTCCTTTGTCTGCGTAGGCGTTTGCAACTGCTTTGATCGTGGAGCTTTTGCCCGTTCCCATGTCGCCGTAGAGGAGCATATTGCTGGCGCCGCTTCCGTCCAGAAGGGCCTCTGTATTGCGGATGACGAGGTCGCGCTCCCGCTTGTATTCAAAGAGCTGGTCGATGCTCTGTACATCCGGGTGCGTGACGGGAACGATCTGCCCGTCTTCGACGCGGAAGAAAACATACTTTGCATAGATTCCATAGCCGGTATTCGAGATATTTGCGAGTTTAGCCGTGAAGTCTTTCATGAGGCTGCACTCCTCGGTCTTCCACTTTGGAAGCGTCAGAGCTTTTGCGGAGTCCGCATTCGCGTCAATGATCATCTGACGGATGTCCGCCGATGGAATCTGGCTGATATCTGTGAGGATGCTCAGTTCATTCTTGACAGCGGCGACGATTTCCGGATCGATTTTCTGTCCGGCGGCGACAGCTTTCACGTAGAAGTTATCATCCTCGAGAACCAGCTTTCGGATGTGCTCTGACAGGCTTGCGCCTTCGGGATAAAGCAGCTCGATGAAGCGGCTGTACGCCGAAACAGAGTGCTCGTCCAGTAGTGTGCGCAGGGCGGCGACAGCCGGATCGCATTTCACACGGCTGAATACAGCCAGAGAATCAATTTTGGTTTTCAAATCGTTATATATGCTCATAGCGGAGACTCCTTACTGGTTTTATGAGCTCATTATACAGCATATCGCGGGAAACATTTTAAAAACTTTTTGTCCGAAAACCTTGACATCAAGGGGATGGGTTGATACTATACTACCGTATTACTGGTTTAATTGATTAAAGCAACCTAAATCAGTCTAGTAGCATAACATCTATCTTCTTGAATTGAGGCCTTCGGGTCTCTTTTCATTTGCATCAAAAAAGGGACAGGATGTGATTGACTGTCCCTCTGTGCCGGCAGTTAAAGAACCGGGATAGCAAAAGGTTACAGGGATTTCAGATAGTCGATTTCAGACCGCGTGAGTTTGCGGTAGTGCCCCTGAAGAAGCCTGCCCAGCCTGATATCTCCAATGGCTACCCGCTCCAGGCTCTGGACTTTGTTGCCTACAGCAGCGAACATCCTCCGAACCTGACGGTTTTTGCCTTCATGGATGGATATCTCCACAACAGCGGAGTGCGGGTTCTGTTTGAGAACGCGGACCTGTGCGGGCGAAGTGACGAACCCCCCGATGTCGACTCCCTTGCGGAGTTTTGCCAGGCGGGCGTTTGAAACAACACCGGAAACGGTGGCGATATAGGTTTTGTTCACCTCGTGCCCGGGATGGGTGAGAGTGTGGGCGAGATCGCCGTCGTTGGTCATGAGCAGAAGGCCGGTCGTATTATAATCGAGACGGCCGACCGGGAAAAGTCTTTCCGGGATGTCGGCCACCAGGTCGGCAACAGTGGCGCGGTCCTTATCGTCGCTCATGGATGTAATATAGCCGAGGGGTTTGTTGACCGCCACATAAACTTTGGCGGTATCGTGCTTCAGGATCCTGCCGTTGACGGATACCACATCGCCTTCCCCGACCTGTGCGCCCATCTCCCGGATGACGGTGCCGTTTATCTTGACGTTTCCATTGGCGATCAGCTCATCTGCTTTTCTCCGGGAACAGATTCCCGCTGACGCGATGTATTTGTTCAGTCTCATGCAGTAAGTATAACACAGTTCATAAAAAAAGTGGGCCGCCTCCGCAATGCAGAGGTGGCCCGGCACGTTAAAAAAGCAATCAGTTTACTTTCTCTTCATTTCCTTCGGTGTTACGCAGGTTCCGGAAGCTCTTGCAACGATAATTGGCTCTTCCAGAAAGTCAGCAGCGGAATCGTTGATGTCTTTTCTGGAAACGATGACCTTTCTTGCTTCGAAAGTCATGTGTCTTGAAGTGTTGCCGATC
>CACYBO010000038.1 GCA_902772685.1 uncultured Eubacteriales bacterium
CACCTGGTGGACTGATCGTTATAATACACAGCAAATAGAGAAAGGAAAGGATTTGACATGAAACAGGGTTTAGGCAGAAAGGCAATCGCATGGCTGATGTCGGCGATGATGGTAATCACATTTGTTCCTGCAACGTCATTTGCCGAAGGGAACGGGGAAGAAGGATCCATGCCTGCTTTTGAACGTTCGGAAGAACTGGACGGAGTCATCGTGACCGTAAAGGCGGAAGAGGGGATCTTCCCGGAAGACGCGTCCCTGAGTGTTTCATATGTTTCGGAGGAGGAACAGGAGAGAGTAGACGCAGCGGTTGAAGCGGAGTGTGAAGAAGACGTCAACATCGCGGAATCCTATACCTTCGATATAAAGGTGCTGGATGCGGAAGGAAACGAACTCCAGCCGCCGGATGGTCAGACCGTGGACGTGTCTTTCCGGCTCGCCAAGGCGGGAGACGAGAACCTGGACGCCGGGATTTACCATATCAAAGAAGCGGAAGAGACCGAGGACGGGACGGAACCGGAAGCGGAACTATTGGAGACCGTGCGCGAT
This sequence comes from uncultured Eubacteriales bacterium, assembly GCA_902772685.1. Classification (GTDB taxonomy): domain Bacteria; phylum Bacillota; class Clostridia; order Peptostreptococcales; family Anaerovoracaceae; genus Lentihominibacter. The sequence goes on from CACYBO010000038.1 coordinate 547, forward strand.
GAGAATGCTCAGACCCTGGAAGCGCAGACGGACGGATTCTCAATCTATGCGCTGGTATTCACCTATGATGACCTGTATTATGTGTTGGCGGAAGATAGTGCTCTGATCAGATGGGATATTATGCCGGCGGTCGGTCTTAGAGGCGAAGTTCAAAACGCCTGGACAAGCAACGATTTATATTTCGGGATACGGTATACCACCTCCGGACCTTTGATCGTCAGCAAAGTCACGGACATGGAAATAAATGAAACGCTCTATGTTGTCATTGACGACACTACGTATGAAATCGCGATCACAAACGGCTGCGTCGTGAGTTCATGGGCGGATCTGAAGAAAACGATCAATGATGCCCCCAACAACAAAAACACATTCATCTTATTGAACCCGGATCCGGAAGATTCTTCCCGTAACGGTATTTTCAGGCCCGGAGGAGACTCGCAAGACGATGATGATGTGATCAAGATCCCAAGGAACAAGATGATCACGCTGGATCTGAATGGCTGCACGATCGATTCACACAGAGATACCATGACTCATGATGACGGGCTGACCAGGACTTTCCAAAACGGTTCTGTCCTGAAAGTTGAAAACGGAGGTAATCTGACGATAAAAGATTCCGGTTTTAACGGAGAGGGAACGATCAGAGGAGGCAACTCGCGACGTGGCGGTGGATTATACATCGAGGAAGGCGGGACCTGTACGATAGAATCCGGAACGATCACCGATAATCATGCCGCTTTATACGGTGGCGGAATCTATGTGAACGGCACGCTCACGATGACCGGCGGCAAGATTGTGAGGAACTACACCATAGATGGCTATGGCGGCGGCATTTTCGTCGATACTAAAGGCACGATACAGCTCGACGGTGCGGAGATCATAAATAATTTGGCGGTTTCGAGCAAAAACAACGGAGGATACAGCCACCTTGCTCCTACTGACATATACTCCATGCATGGCGGCGGCGGTCTGTTCTTAATACTCGGGAATAACAACAGTTATATCAAAAACTGCAAGATTAATAATAACTATGCTATGGATCGCAGCGGCCAGTTTTATCAGGCCGACGAAAGACGAAATAGTTACGGTGGTGGGCTGCTTTTATATGCGACTAAAGCCGCAACGGCAATTACAATCGAAAATACCACTTTTAATAATAATGAATCGGAAAACTACGGCGGCGCATTATATCTGAAACAAGGCACATTAAACATGACCGGCGGAACGATCAACGGTAATGTAGGTTATGTGGCCGGCGGTGGAGTCGGGATTGCCGGAAACGGTACATTCAACGCAAACAAAGTGGAAATCAGCAGAAACAGTAATAATTCTGCCGGCTGGACCGGATCCAGTGACGGCAATGGAGCGGGTATTTACAATGCGGGTACATGTACACTGACAGAATGCAGCCTGAATAAGAATGGTGCTCTGAATTTCGGCGGGGGAATATATCATAAATCGGGTGCATTGACGCTAAAAGATACGACCATCATGGAAAACAGTGCCATGATGCATGGCGGGATTTAC
>CACYBO010000039.1 GCA_902772685.1 uncultured Eubacteriales bacterium
CAACGACTTCTTCATCGAAGTCAACCCGATCCCGATCAAGGAAGCCATGAACATGGCCGGCATGGGCGTCGGCGGATTCAGAATGCCACTGTGCCCGATGTCAGACGCTAACAGAGAGATACTTAGAGCAGAAATGCAGAAGCTGGGGATCATATAATGAAAGTATTGATAACAGGCTATGGCCGGATGGGCCGGCTGATAGAAGATACACTCGTAAAAGCAGGCGATGAAATCGCCGGATGGATCGATATCGAAAATGTCTCCGAACTGGATTCGTCCGAGAAAATCGCAGACGTGATTATGGACTTCAGCAATCCGTCCCTTACGGATACTGTCGTTGCCTACGCCTCACGTACAGGCACGCCGCTGCTCAGCGGAACGACCAACATGAGCGCAGAGCAGCATGAAGCGCTGGCGGAGCTGGCGTCTCAGGTTCCTGTCATCTGGGCGTCGAACTATTCGCTGGGCGTTAATCTGTTCATGCACATCCTTCCTCAGATCAAGGCGGCTCTGCCTGACTGGGATATTGAGATTACCGAAACTCATCACAATAAAAAAGTAGATGCGCCGAGCGGTACGGCCAAATCTCTGGCCGACGCCATCGACCCGACCGGTGAGTACGAACGTGTCTACGGAAGAAGCGGCAACTGCGGTGCGCGCACAAGCCGTGAGATCGGCATGCATGCCCTGCGCGGCGGTACTGTCACCGGTGAACACCGCGTGGACTTCTTCGGCAACGATGAAGTCTTTGAAATCACGCACAAAGCCGGCAGTCGTCAGATTCTGGTGGACGGTGCTGTCGCCGCCGCCCGCAAACTCATTGAGAAACAGCCTGGCCTCTACACTATGGAGAGCCTGCTGTTTGTATAAGGTTATTTCAAAAGCAAAACGGAGGAAAATTTGTTATGAAACGAAGCTTATTGATTTGGGTGACAATGCTGGCTCTGGCACTGGTGATGTCATTCTCAACGGTCCTGTCCTTTGCGGAGGGCGAAGATCCGGCGAATCCTGTACAAAAGACGGATCTGGCAGATTGTACCGTAACGTGGGATGAGGTCTGTGACTTCAACGACGGCAATCCCGTAGAACCTGAAGTAACTGTAGCACTGCCTGACGGAAAAGATGTGCCGGAAGACAGCAACTATGAGGTCGCCTGCAACGATAATACTGCGGCAACACAGGCAGCGATTATCACAGTAACTGCAAAAGACGACAGCACACTTATTACCGGCATGGTGGACGGCACTTTCGCTATCGTGTATCCAATGTCCAAGTACGCTAAGGTCACGCTCAGCAAGACTGTCTTTCCTTTGAAGCTCCAGAAGAACGACAACTGGAAGGTGATTCCGGCTGCGCAGAAACCGAGCGTCACTGTGACTGGTTATGCAGGTGCTGCACTGAAAAATGGTCAGGATTACTCAGTCAAATACTCTAATCCAAGTTCCAAGAACGCAGGCTCTTATTCAGTCACAGTTACTGCAAAAACAGGCAGCGATTACACCGGGGCACTGACAGCAACGTACAAAATCTCACCGATGAGTCTGAATGATGATTTCTATTTGTATGGACCGGGCAAGTACTATAACGGCAAAAAACTCAAGCCTAAAAAGGTCACCGTCGGTTATTACAATAATAAGACCAGTCTCGATGTTGATCTGGTCAAGGGCACACACTACACAGTTGTCAAGGGTCCGACATACTCAAATAACAAGAAGATCGGATACGCAAACATAAAAATGACGATCAAGGGCAAAGGCAACTTCACCGGCACAAAAGTGCTTTATGGATCCTTCACAATCGCTCCAGGAAAGGCTACCATCAAGAGCATAAAAGGCGGCAAAAAGAAGATTACTGTAAAATGGAAGAAAGTCAAAAATGCTGACGGATATGCCATTTCATACTTTGGATGGAAGGGCAGCAAGGATACAGGCGACAAAACCATCTATGTAAAGGGAAAGAGCAAGGTTTCAAAGACAATCAAAAAACTGAAATCCGGATACACCTATGATGTTTGGGTCTCAGCATACAAAAAAGTCAATGGGGAAAAAGTCTTCCTTTGGGCTAATCCTAAGACTGTCAAGGTTAAATAGTTGAAACGGCAATTCAATTACTCCCTGAATTAACGAAACAGGCTGACGTACGGAATCACCGACGTCAGCCTTTTAATATGCCTATTAATACTTATTACCCTGCTTCATTCTTCTCGGTCTGACAGTATGACCAGCGCATGCAGTTTGTTGTCCGACTTCTGACGGATCGCAACGATGTGACGGTCGTCCTCAACAGAATAATCAAGCACAACATTATCCTGATTGGTGATCTCCAGTTTATAGAGTATCACCACTTCATTAAATCTGTGATGATACTGCTCCTCCGGCAGAATCTGCTCAGCCAGACCCAGATACACGCAATTATGCACGTGCCCATTGTAGTCGAACATCATGCGGTTGATTTCCATCTCACCACTGATGAGTACGTTGGAGTCTATATGACGCATGGATGGAAACTCATAATCCGTAATCGTTTTGCTATCCGGCTCCGGATCAAACGGCGCCACAAGCTCCGGCGTGAGACGCAGAAATCTGCCGGTGGCGACATCCAGCGCAACCCATTCCGAAATCGCTTCCGCTACAACGTTGTCTTCCTCGTCGTAGATGATGTAGTCACGAGTGGCGCGGACCTTTGTGTAATCTCTCGCCCACGTCACTGCCCGCACGGTGCTGAACATGGTCGGCCTGCGGTACACATTCATTTTCCAGCTCAGCACGACCCAGGATATTTCGCTCTTGCGGTCGGTCTTTGTATGACCTGCCACTGCGCCGTGGTACATGGACATGTCTGAAAGCATCTCGAGCAGAGCCGTATTTGTCACTCGTTTCCCGGCGTCCACATCAAATGCGCCGATGAAAAACTTCTGTTCCAGTTTCATGATAATTACCTTCTTTCTCTACAAATGAAACAGACGCCGGTACGGCGTCCTTTCATCTTTGACGAAGGACGTTTTGATCGTCCGCGTCTGATTATCTTTTCGGCTCTGTTATTCTGCTACCAGTTCGGCGTCGATCAGACTTTCGAATTCCTTGATTGCCTTCTCGAATTCTTCATCGGTAAGATCGTCCATCAGTTCGAAGTCTTCTTCGTACTCTTTGTATCCGTAGATGTAAACCTCACCTGTTCCCAGCGGATTCAGCGCGATGTAGTCTTTGCCGTCCACATCGAACACACCTACAATTCCGCATTCTTCTTCTTCACCGTTGTCATATTCCAAAGTGATGATATCATCCTCTTCGTATCCGTATAATTCTTTATCCTCTGACATATTTTTATCTCCTTTCGGTAATGACTCCCTCCGGATTCATCTGTTTAATATCTGTTTTTTCTTAAAGTAACTATATCATCTGCAGACGCGTTTAACAACAATCTTTTTCATCTGCATCCGGTCCGCGCTCCGCAGCTCCTGCTTCGGAATGTGTCCCGCTGAAGCCTGAATTCGGATCGCCCAGGTTCTCCCATCCGAAACGCCAGATGGAAATCAGGATGGATGTAATGGTGATCACTTCATTCAGCACGCCGGCCCATGAGTGAAAGACAATATCATAGATCAGCCAGGCAGGACAGGCGACGAAGAGATTTGCCTTGCGGATGTTCAGAGCGTTGTCCGTCCAGAAAGCAACTGTACATGCAGCCAGCGCCAGGAATGGAAGTATGCTCGTCCAGCCGTCCCAGGTGAACAGCATCGCTGCAGCGAAGACCGAGATGAATACAGCAACCCATATCTTAGAACGCACCCAGGCATGTTTGCCGTATTGGGTCATAAACAGATTCCGGATAATGCCCAGCGCCAGATTGATGCATCCCGTATACCCTCCCAAAAGCAAAAACTGGATCATGAAGAATACGTTTCCTGCGCTTTGGGCAATGTATAATTTCAGGTTTGTCTTTAACTGATAGGACAGCAGGTAGCAAAAGAGCCCTAAGAACCCGATCAGCTGAATCAGAATGGCGTTCATCAATCACTCTCCCTGCCCTTCGCGGCCTTTTTCTTCCTGCCCGTCGCGTCTGTTTCCCCCATCATTCCCGCCGAAAAAACTGCAGATGCTCTCGGCAGCGCGCCGGTCCACTCCATCCGCGCGCATCAGGATGGTGACGGGATCTGCGCCGCGGTCCTGATCGCCTGCACTCTCTCCCCGTGCGATTCTCTTAATTTCGTCCACGCTTCCAAAAGCAGCAAGCAGCGCTTTTCTCCGCTTCGGCCCGATTCCCTTTATGTCATCGAGAACCGAATGCTCAACGCTCTTGCTTCTTAACTTGCGGTGGTAGGTTATGGCAAACCGGTGGACTTCCTCCTGCATCGTGCCGATGTACTTGTAGAGGAGCGGTTTATCTTCCAGTGAAACCTCCTGCCACTCGAAGCCGGTTTCGGAATCATCCGCGCTGACCGGCTTACGGACGATCAGCCCTCTCGTCCTGTGGTGATCATCTTTGACCATTCCCACTACAGGAATCTCAAATCCTGTCGCCTCAATCACTTCAAGCGCAGTTGTTACATGACCCTTACCGCCATCCATGAAAATAATGTCCGGAAGCACTGCGAACTTATCGTCTCCGCTGAACACGCGCATGAATCTTCTCGACAGGACTTCGCGCATCGAAGAATAATCATCCTGCCCCTCCACCGTTCTCACGCGGAATTTTCTGTAACTCTGCTTGTCTGCTCTGAGGCCTTCATAGACGACCATCGCGCCTACCGTATCGATGCCGTTTGTGTTCGAAATATCATATGCTTCCGCCCGGAATTGACGCCCGTCGTATGGGCCCGACTCCGCGTCCATGGCACAGAGTACATCCCAGATTTCACTTCCCAGCTGCTCCCGTCTGGATGCTGCTGCCTTTGCCTTTCGGTCGATTGTGTCAGCCAGAACCGCAGCGTCGTTCAACGCCAATTTCAGCAGGGCTCTTTTCTCTCCCCGCTCCGGCCTGATGATCTTCACACTGTGCGCTGAAATCTCCGACAGATACTGCTCGAGGAGCTTTGCGCCTTCGGGGCTTTCGTTCACGATGATCTCTCTGGGAACATCGGGCATCCTGCTGTAATGCTGATTGATAAACGCGCCGAGGATGCTTCTGCTGTCTTCATCGATCGACGAGTTCATATCCATGCTGAAGGTCTCGCGCCCGATCAGTTTCCCCTCGCGCACTGAGAACACTGCAAAAGCATCCGTCGCCTTTTCACCTTCTCCGACTCTGACCACAATGTCCGCTTCATTGGAATGGTGAAGAACCACGCGTTGGGTTTCGCTCAGCGATTCCGCCGCTTCAATGTAATCCCGGTACTCAGCTGCCTTTTCATAGTCCAGCTTGTCCGAAGCCTCTTTCATGCGCTGTTTCATTGCGCTGATGAGAGGCGCCGAATGTCCGCGCAAAAACTCCCTCGCTCCCGCAAGGGCTTCTTCATAATCGGATTTGGAAACTGTGCCGGTGCAAATACCCCGGCACTGGTTGATGTGATAGTTGAGGCACGGCCTGAATCCGGGTGCAAAAGCAACCGCGCTGCACCGCTTCAGCTCAAAGCTGGAATTGAGCAGGTCGACGATTCTGTTCACCGCCCCCGCGTCGCTGTAAGGCCCGAAATAACTCCCTCCGTCCTTGCGTACGAGTCTGGTCTTAACGACGCGCGGCCACTCCTCATTCGTGATTTTTATATATGGATAGGTCTTGTCATCGCGAAGGAGAATATTGTACTTCGGCCGATGTTTCTTGATCAGATTGCACTCCAGAATGAGCGCTTCCATCTCACTGTCTACCGTAATGTACTCGAACTCGCTGATCTGGCTCACCATGCTCCTGACCTTCGGTTCCATGTTCCTGGATGACTGGAAATACTGACGGACGCGGTTGCGCAGACTAACAGCCTTGCCAACATAAATTACGTTGCCAAGGCTGTCTTTGTGCATATAAACTCCCGGACTGTCCGGAAGCTGTTTCAGCGCTTCCTTAATGTTTTCAGGAACGTCCATTTCCTCTTCTCTCGGCCGCTTCTCTTTCGGCAGCTCTTCTCTCAGCGCGTCTGCGCCTTCTCTCTTTGTTTCTTCTGGCGGCTCTCATTAGCCAGATGATGATGATCAGAATGATCAGAGCGATTCCCAGCAGAATGAAGAACTTCGGTACATCTTCATCCGCGATACCTATGTACGACAGAGGTCCGCCCTCCTTAGCGGTCTCCAGTGAAATCAGGTCCTGGCTGGCCACTTCTTCCCCATTGTCATAGGCGACGAGACGACCGACGACCGCACCTTTTTTGACCGGGGCCAGCGGCTTCTCCTCTGTCAGTTCAACTTCTGTTGTGACAGTTTCGGACGGTTTGTCCTTTTTAAGTGCCGTGACCTTCAGGTCCTCTTTGATTCCCAGTTCGACTTCTCTGAGGGAACCTCTCTTCACCTTCATCTGGTACTCGAACTCATCCGACTTCTGTGCTGTGTAGCTTTTGAAATTGTTGTAAGCATACTTCCAGAGTTTTTTCGCATCCTGGAATTTGTTCTTTGCGTGAGGCGCATTCATGACGACTGTAATGACTTCCATGTCGCCTTTTTTCGCAAACCCGGCAAAGCAGTCTCCGGCAGTGCTGGTATATCCTGTCTTGACGCCGATGCAGGGCTTGTACATCAGAGCCGCTCTTGCCTTTGCAGAATCCTGAACGATCTGCGTCAGCTCCGCTTCGTCTTCCGGAACATAGTTGTCCGGATCATTCTTGTACTTCTTTATGTATTTGTTCAGTGCTTCTTTATCGCCGTCCGCAACTTTCTGAATCTCTTCGCTGTAGAGGCACATATTCGAATTGTAGAGTTTCCTCTTCTTCGACTTGTTTGTGGCTTTGATCGTGTACTCTCTCGTACCGACGATCTCTCTAAAGCGACTGTCCTTCATGCCCTCTTTCACCATGAGAGCAAGGTCGTAGGCGGTTGTGATATTGTTGACCTCGTCAGGATTCAAGCCGTTCGGATTCTTGTAATCTGTATCCGTCGCGCCGAGTGATTTTGCCTTTGCATCCATCATATCGCAGAATGCGTCGATATCTCCGTCTCCTGCCATATATGCCATGTATTCGGCCGCGTCATTTCCCGACGCCAGCATCATTCCGTAGGCAATATCGCGCACGGCGATCTTCTCACCCTTCTGCAGATTGATGTCTGTGCCTTCGCCCGTCGTTGTCGCCTCCACGGTGATTTCCTGATCAAAATCGAGAGTATCCAGGCATACAAGCAGATTCAGTATCTTCGTCATGCTTGCGGGATCCCGTTTTTTGTGAGCGTTCTTTTCATACAGTACCGTTCCGCTGCCGGCATCCATCACGATGACGGAAGTGGATGTCGTCTTCGGCGGATCCGCCGCACCCTCGAAAGTTTCTTCTGCCGCAAAAGACGGCACTGTCCCTGTAAGAGCCAGTGCCGCTGCGAAAACAAATGCTGTCAGAACTTTAATGATTCTATGCTTTCTGTTCTCCATGTTCCTTCTTAATTATGCGTTTTCTGCCTTAAACTTCTCCATGAACTCTATCAGAGCGTCGATGCCTGCTTCCGGCATAGCGTTGTAGATAGATGCTCTCATGCCGCCGATGGATCTGTGTCCGCCCAGATTATGCAGCCCTGCTGCCTTTGCTTCTGCGACGAACTTCTTCTCAACATCCTTGTCGCCTATTACGAAGACAACATTCATGAGTGATCTGTCCTGCTTTCTTACAGGGCACTTGTAGTAGCCGCTGCCGTCTATATAATCGTAGAGTTTGTTTGCCTTTGCTACATTCTTCTTGTTCATCGCAGCCAGTCCGCCGTTTTTCTTCAGGTACTTGAACACTTCGCCTGCAACGTAGATGGAGAAGCAGTTCGGAGTGTTGTACGCGGAATCATTGTCTGCGTGAATCTGATAATCCAGATAGGTTGGAATGTCTGCAGCCGCCTTGCCGATCAGATCCTCTCTGACGATGGCGATGGCAACGCCTGAAGGAGCGATGTTCTTCTGAACGCCTGCCCAGATGATTCCGAACTTCGTGACATCGACTTCCTCAGAAAGAATGCAGGAAGACATGTCCGCAACGAGAGGAACATCTCCCGTGTCAGGAATGTACGGGAAGTGTGTTCCGTAAATTGTATTGTTGAAGCAGATGTGAACGTAATCCGCGTCAGGTCTGAAGTCTTCCTTGCTCACTTCAGGAATGTATGTGAATGTATCCTCTTCGGATGATGCAACAACCTTCGCGTCGTAACCCATCTTAACAGCTTCCTTATAAGCTTTCTTCGCCCAGTTTCCTGTCAGAATGAAGTCGATTTTCTTTGTGTTCACAGCAAGATTCAGCGGAACCATAGCAAACTGCAGCGTTCCTCCGCCCTGGATGAACAGTACCTTGTAGTTATCAGGAATGTTCATAATGTCTCTCAGAGTAGCCTCTGCGTCAGCCAGAATCGCCTTGAACTCCGCTGATCTGTGGGACATCTCCATGACAGACTCGCCGCATTCGTGGTAGTTCAGAAGATTGTCCGCAACATCTCTGATGACCTCTTCCGGAAGCATCGATGGACCTGCCGAAAAGTTATATGCTCTTTCTTTCATTACTGTTTACCTCCGTATATTTCTACTATTATTTAATCATAATAATGCGCCTTTTTCAGCGATAATTAATTATATCATGGACCTGTATTTTTTTGTGTGTTGATTTTGTTTTTTACGCATATTTTGTTGTTTTTTATGTTAGAATTATTTTCAGGCAAAATCTCCGGCTCCGGCCGGCAAATATCAGATAAAGAGGTGAATCAAATGTACAAAATCGGAACATTCAATAAGATCTCCCCGGTAGGTCTTGGCAAGCTCACAGATGATTACGTGATCGTGGAGGATCAGAACGAAGCGCACGGCATCATCCTGAGAAGTTATGACATGCACGAGATGGAGTTCTCAGATGATCTGCTGGCCATCGGCAGAGCGGGCGCAGGCACAAACAACGTTCCTGTTGACAGATGCAGCGAGAAAGGCATCGTTGTATTCAACGCTCCCGGCGCAAATGCAAACGCAGTAAAAGAACTCTGCATCTGCGGAATGATCATGGCTGCCCGCAACGTTCCTGACGGACTTGCCTGGGCGAAGACACTCAAGGGAAGCGAAGGAGTAGGCAAACAGATCGAAAAAGGCAAAGGCCAGTTCGCCGGCACAGAGATCATGGGCAAGACTCTCGGCATCATCGGTCTTGGAGCTATAGGCCGTCTCGTCGCTGAATCTGCCGTAATGCTGGGAATGAATGTCGTTGGCTATGATGCATTCATGACGGACGAAGTCAGAGAAATGCTCCCGCCTCCGGTTACAGTTGTTGATGATCTCAGCGAACTCTATCCGCAGTGCGATTACATTTCGATCCATGTTCCTGCCAATGACGCAACCAAAGGCATGATGAACGCAGAAGCTTTCGCCCAGATGAAGGACGGCGTGATCTTCCTGAACTTCGCACGCGACAAGCTGATGAATGACGATGACCTGCTGGCTGCTCTGGCTTCCGGCAAAGTATCCAAGTATGTAACGGACTTTGCCGATGACGCAGTGCTCAATTCCGATGAGCCGGGCATCATCGTCCTGCCGCATTTGGGTGCATCCTCCGCAGAAGCGGAAGACAACTGCGCGAGCATGGCAGTGACTCAGGTCATGGACTACATAGAGAACGGCAACATCCTGAACTCCGTCAATATGCCAACCGTAGTCCTCGGACCAAAAAGAGACTGTCCGCGTCTGTCAGTCATCTGCAAAGCCGGTGCTGAATCAGACATCATGTTCAAACTGAACCAGCTGGAACTGTCGAACGTCGTCTCCGGAAAACGCGGTGAGTACGCGTACGTCCTGGCCGATTTGGAAGACAAGACCATCAACCTGGAAGTCGCAGGCATAATCAGACAGAGAATCATCTAAAGATAAGGTCTCTGAATCCATACCCCCGCAGTTTTTCGGCAGAATCAGTCTGTATTCTGTGGGATTTTGGCTCTTAGACAAAATAATAGATGCTCGTGAAACAGATAACCCGCAGAATCAGGACAAAATCATTGTCGTTTCTGCGGGTTTTTAGTTCTCAGAGAATGATTAAATCTTAAATCCCACAGATGTTTAATGCTTTTGCTTCACAATCTGCGGGGTGATGGATCTGGGCGTCAGGAGACTCCGTTCTTCCTGCACAGCCGCTCGATTGGACAGGAATCACACTTCGGGTTTCTGGCGGTGCAGCACTTTCTCCCGTGCCAGATGAGACTGTGATGAGCCTCCGTCCACCTGTCTTCCGGAAGGATCTTCATGAGTTCTTTTTCTGTCTCCAGAACATTCTTTTCTCCAGCGTTTTTCGCGCTGATTTTTCCGCCTGCCGCGGTAGTTTTTGCTGCGGTTTCAGCGGACTTTTTTGTATCGGCAGAAGAGGTTTTTCTACTTCCGGCCGCAGTGTTTTTTGTGGCGGCGAGTGTCGTTTTTTCATCATTTCCGGCGCTGTTTTCCGATGCCAGACCGATGCGGTGAGACACGCGAAAAACGTGTGTATCGACGGCGATTTTCTGATGTCCAAACCCAACAGAAAGGACGACATTTGCCGTCTTCCTTCCGACTCCCGGAAGCGCCACCAGAGCATCGTAATCTTCGGGCACCTGACCGCCGTGTTTTTCACAGAGAGCCTGTGCCAGTGCGATGATATTTTTCGACTTGGTCTTGTACATTCCGATGGTTCTGATGATGTCTATTACATCCTCCTGCTTTGCTGCCGCAAGGGTTTCGGCATCAGGATATGCCGCGAACAGAGCCGGTGAAACCTTATTGACGCTGGCGTCTGTCGTCTGCGCCGAGAGCACAACACACACGATGAGTTCGAACACATTCACATGCTCCAGTGCACATCCTGCTTCGGGGTATTCTGCCCGCAGGAGATCGAGAATCTCGACTGTTTTTTTCTTTGAAACACGAGCCATCGGTTGTGATTTTCCTTTCGTTTTACGCTCTGTTTTGTTGCTTTTGCTTCGCGTTGATGCCGTTCATTCCGTGCCTCAATTATACATACAATTTCAGTGATAATCTTGCGGTTGTAATACTGTTTTGATGACAAATATGCGTTTATTATTTATAATCGGTTACAGCACTTTGTATACATGCATTTCTGCTCTTAAAAACCTTTAAAAAATAACAAAAAAACGTTACATTTTTCACACTTTGTAGTATAATCTTGTCGTAATAATATATTTCTAATTTTCAAATGGAGGTGTTTTATGG
>CACYBO010000040.1 GCA_902772685.1 uncultured Eubacteriales bacterium
ATCATGAAGATATGCACATACAGACGGGCACGAAGTATTCCGGTTATCACGAGAGTCTCAAGACCCTTCACAGGTCAGGACTTCTGACGACAAAAGAAATGAATGAGCTTCTCGAAAAACATAAAAACGATATTTAAAAGGAGGCGGGAAATGGCAGAGTTATTGTTAGGAAATATGACGTTCATATGGGTTGCGGCTATCATAGTATTTATCGTGATTGAGATATTTACACAGGGACTGACATCCATCTGGTTCGCGGGCGGAGCGCTTGGCGGATGCATCAGCGCCATGGTGGGCGCAGGTCCTCTCGTTCAGGTAATCGTCTTTATCATCGTATCGATATTGCTGATTATCGCGACGAGACCATTCAAGAAAAAACTGGACCAGCGGATCCAGAAGACGAATGTTGAAACAGTGGTTGGGAAGACAGCGGTCGTCGAGGAGGAAATCCGGAACGGACTGACCGGAAGAGTCCGCCTGGAAGGCAAAATATGGACAGCCAGAAGTGATGCGGGCAACGTGATTCCTGCAGGAGAACAGGTAAAGGTCACAGACATTCAGGGCGTTACACTGACCGTACAGAGACAGTTGAAGAAAGGAGATAGATAAATGTTTTCAAGCATCATTGTAATCATCATCATAATCATAGTTATACTGCTGATCGTAACGAATATCAGAATCGTGCCACAGGCGAATGCTTTTGTAATCGAACGCCTCGGCACCTATATGCAGACCTGGCAGACAGGACTGCACTTCAAGATTCCTCTCATAGACAAGGTGGCGAGAAAGGTTTCGCTCAAAGAGCATGTCATCGACTTCCCTCCGCAGCCTGTAATTACAAAGGATAATGTTACGATTGAAATTGATACGGTTGTTTACTTCCAGGTGACCGATCCAAAGCTGTTTACCTACGGCGTCGAAAATCCGATGGCCGCCATCGAAAATCTGAGTGCAACGACGCTGCGTAACATCATAGGTGAGCTGGAGCTGGACGAGACACTGACAAGCCGTGAGCTGATCAACTCGAAGATCACACTGGTATTGGACGAAGCGACTGACGCATGGGGCATCAAAATCAATCGTGTTGAGGTCAAGAACATCACGCCGCCTCGTGACATTCAGGCAGCCATGGAAAAGCAGATGAGGGCGGAACGAGAGAAGAGAGAAGCCATACTGCAGGCAGAAGGTGAGAAGAGATCCGCCGTCCTGATTGCGGAAGGTAACAAGGAAGCGGTAATTCTGGAGGCAGAGGCAGAGAAGGAAGCAGCCATCCGTAAAGCGGAAGGTGAGGCACAGGCGATCCTCAAGGTGCAGGAAGCGACTGCAAGAGGAATCCACATGATCGCACAGGCAGGCGCAACGAAAGAAGTTCTGACGCTCAAGGGTCTGGAGGCGTTCGAAAAGGCGGCAGACGGACAGAGCACTAAAATCATCATTCCTTCGGAGGATCAGGGCCTGGCTGGACTGGCAAGCACGCTGACAGAGATTGCCAAAGATGATGTGAAAGAGGAAACAAAAGAGGACACCATATGAAAAAATGGCTTGATATCAACGCAAATACTCCGGAAGAGGCAAAGGTGCTCATATTAGGCATCCCCTTTGATGGAGGGACAAGTCAGGAAGCCGGAGCAGCAGAAGGACCGTCGAAGATCCGTGAATTCGGTGCGGTGTATATGCCGTGTGCAACGGACGATTGGCACGTTCTCGACACGCAGCCCGTCGTCTGCGACTTCGGTGATGTTGACATGAGCGGCACATGGGAGGAGAGTTTTGCGCGTGTGGAAGCTGAGGCTCTGCGCGTCATGCAGTTCGGCAAATTCAATCTCTTCATCGGCGGAGATCATTCCGTTACGATTCCCCTGCATAAAGCTTTTGCAAAGGCAAGAGAAGGGGAGAAGATCGGCGTGATTCATTTCGACGCGCATTTCGATCTCTGTGACTGTTACGACGGACACATCTGGTCCCATGCAAACACCGAAAAGCGGGCGCTCGATGACATTATCGGCCCGGAGGATCTGCTGTTTCTCGGCATACGTGCAGCGGAACCGGAAGAAGTCGATATTATCAGGCGTGAGAAGGAGATCACTGTCATCTCCGCCACTGATGTGGATGAACTCGGCTGGAAAGAGTGCGCCTCTGTTATCGGGAAAAAGTTTGAAGGATACGATCACATATATTTCACATTGGATATCGATGTGCTCGATCCTGCTTTTGCACCGGGAACCGGAACGCCTGTATCCGGCGGCATCACATCCAGGGAACTCATCAATCTCGTCCGGTACATTCTGAAGAATCTGCCGGTGCGCGACATGGATATCGTGGAAGTAGCACCTCCACTCGATGTGAACGATATCACCAGCTGGGCGGCCATGCGCATTATCGAGGAGGTCCTTTCGTTCGTCGATCAGAACTTGTAAAAATTAGGATTGACTAATCTGGACTAAAATGGTATAATTTAGACAATCAATTAAGAGGCAAAAAAAGTGAGTAAGAAGATCGTTGTTATGTTATAATCAACGACAGTGGAAATTAATTTTAATCAGGAGGATAATGAAATGAAGTGGACATGTTCAGTATGCGGATACACCCATGAAGGCGACACCCCACCGGCAAAGTGCCCTCAGTGCGGAGTTCCGGCAGAGAAGTTTAACAAAGTAGAAGAAGGCGAAAGAGAATGGGCTGCTGAGCAC
>CACYBO010000041.1 GCA_902772685.1 uncultured Eubacteriales bacterium
TACTTCGCCAGGGTTGTTAGCCTTGCACTGCTCAATGACTCTTTCTACATAGTTTGACATTTTACGTTTCTCCTTCTTTTAAATTAATTAATTTATAAAGTATTTTAATGTCCTTTGCCCAATAATGATACCACTTTGTGAAATTTCCGTCAACGTAATTCACACACCTATTCACTCGCTGCTTTGTAATAAATATGCTTAAATGCATACAAAAAAACAGAACGAAATTTCTTTGAATTTAACAGTGCTTTTGTTATACTTGAATAAGTGTGAAACACTGAATAATGCAGAAAGGAGGAGAACATATCATGACAGAAGAAAAACGCACCAATGAATTCTTTGATGAAGAAGAAGAACTGTATGAAATGGCGTATGAAGAAATGGCTGAAGGCGATGACCCGGGCGTGGATGATTCGGATCAGCTGGTTCTTGATATGGAGACCAAAAACCAGCAATTTGACGAAGACACTGAAAAAGCGCTGGAACTTCTCCAAAATGGTGATTATTTTGATACCAGGACCCTCCTCCTCTCTTATAACGAAGTAGATATTGCTGAAATATTTGAGGAGATCATCGACGAGCTCAGTATCGAAAAGGCTATCATAGCTTTTCGAATGCTTCCTAAGAATGTTGCGGTTGAAGTATTCTCCTATCTTCCGGGTGACGATCAGGTCAAGATCATCGACGGAATAACAGACCGAGAAATATCCTTCATCATGGATGAGATGGACTTCGACGATAAGATCGACGTTCTGGAAGAACTCCCTGCCAATATAGTAGACAAAATCCTTGACCAGACTCCCCGCGAGGAACGCAGGCTGATCAATATCTTTCTCAATTATCCTGAGGACTGTGCGGGCAGTCTGATGACACCTGATTACATCAGTCTCCAGGAGACGATGACCGTCAAGGAGGCTCTGGCGCATATCAAAGATCAGGGCATGGACAGTGAGACAGTATATACCTGTTACGTCAAGCACGGCGGAAGAGAACTGAAAGGCATCGTTTCCCTGAGCGCTCTGGTAACAGCAGATGAGGATGTCCTCATATCTGACCTGATGCGTACGGATTACGTATATGTAAACGTCTATGACGATCAGGAAGAAGTTGCCGAAGTATTCAAGAAGTACGGTTTCCTCGCGATTCCGGTCGTAGATAATGAAAACAGACTTGTTGGTATCGTCACAGTAGACGACATCATGGAAGTTATCGAAGAAGAAGCTACCGAGGATATCGAACGTATGGGTGGTATCGTCGGCAATGAACCGGATGATGAATACCTGGACATCGGTGTGTTCAGACATGTCAGAAACAGGCTTCCGTGGCTTCTGTTCATGACCGTCATGCTCATGATTACAGGATCCCTCATTGCACAGTTCGAGGAAGTCCTGTCACAGGTCATTATTCTGGTCGCTTATCTGCCGCTCCTCATGGGTACAGGCGGTAATACCGGAACACAGGCTGCAACACTGATCATACGTGGTCTCTCGGTCGATGAAATCGATCTGAAGGACGCAGGCAGGATTCTCTGGAAGGAATTCCGCGTCAGCATCATTCTCGGCGTTGTTCTGAGCGCATTCAACTTCCTGAAGATTGTGCTCATAGACGGACAGCCTCCTCTCATCGGACTGACCGTGGCCATGTCCATGATACTGGTCATCATCTTCGCCAAGCTGCTCGGCGGGATGCTTCCGATGCTCGCCAAGAAAGTCGGCGTTGACCCTGCCCTTATGGCGACTCCGATGATTTCGTCTCTGACGGACA
Source organism: uncultured Eubacteriales bacterium (assembly GCA_902772685.1). Lineage (GTDB taxonomy): Bacteria > Bacillota > Clostridia > Peptostreptococcales > Anaerovoracaceae > Lentihominibacter. The sequence goes on from CACYBO010000041.1 coordinate 1,765, forward strand.
TGGTTTCTTCATGCATCTACCTGCTTATCGCCTCGATCCTGCTCGGCGTCGCACTTTAAGTCAGGTAATAACGAAAAGAAAGAAAAGAAAAACCTCAGACATATTTGAGAGCAAAAGCTCGAGTTTGTCTGAGGTTCTTTTCTTTTTGAGTGAGTGGTTATGACTGCAAGTGACGAGGACTAAGTCGTGTGACAGTCTGTACCGCCGAGTATCAGATGGTCTTACCTGTTCTTGAACTCAGCCGGCCTCTTCTCCAGGAATGCTGAAGTCCCCTCCTTCATATCCTCTGATGAGAAGGAAAGTCCGAATGAGTTGACTTCCAGTTCCGATGCTGACTTCATATCCATATCATAACCATTGTTGATGCAGTGTTTCGCAATCGCAACAGCGATCGGAGCCTTGCTCATAATCGTCTTAGCAAGAGCTTCACAAGTCGGAAGGAGTTCCTCCGGCTCAACAACTTTTTCCACCAGACCAATACGGCCGGCTTCTTCCGCGCCGATAACTTCCGCTGAATAAATCAGGTACTTGGCCATGCCTTTCCCTACCAGTCTCGAGAGTCTCTGTGTACCGCCGAATCCCGGAATCAGACCCAGACCAACTTCCGGCTGACCGAACTTGGCCTTTACTGATGCGATTCTGATATCGCACGCCATGGACAGCTCGCAGCCGCCGCCCAAAGCAAAGCCATTGACTGCAGCGATGACAGGTTTGCTGACATTCTCGATGAAATTCATCGTTCTGTGTCCTGCCTTTGCGAATTCTCTGGCCTCTATAGTGTTGAGTTTCGCCATTTCTGCAATATCTGCTCCTGCGACAAACGATCTCCCCTCGCCTGTCAGGATCGCCACTCTTGCATTCTCATCAGCATCATATTCTGCAAATGCATCATACAGTTCAGCAAGGACTTTACTGTTGAGCGCATTGAGAGCCTCCGGTCTGTTTACCGTCACATAAGCGATTCCGTCTTTTACTTCGTACTTGAGTGTTTCAAACATGATATATCATCCTTTCTGCAAGAATTTGCTGTGAATCTTCGCACATTATATCACAAACCCAGCCTTTCTTCATCCAGTTTGCCTTTTTCTCTGATAACAATATATCCTGCGGCTATAACGATGATACCTCCGACTATCTGCAGAGGTGAAAGACTCTCGTGAAGAAAAACAGCACCGCATATAGCTGCTGTAACCGGCATGAAGTCGGAATAGACTGCTGATGGAGTCGGCCCGATGACTTTGAGTGCATAGACTATTACCATGTACCCATACGCGGAACTGATGACACCCATATACAGAACAATCAGCCAGAGCGATCCCGACCACTCTGTCGGCGGTATCATGCTGTGAATGGCGACAGGCGCTATCAGTACACTGGCGCACAGCAACTGCCAGAATGCAAGGCTGATCGGGTCATACTTTTCAAGAGAAGCGGTCAGGAAGTTGTAGACATTCCAGCAGATGATAGCACCGAAAGCGATCAGATACCCTATGAGCCTTCCCTCGAAAAAAATAGAGAAATCCGCACCGATGACAAAAGCAATTCCGACGACGCAGAACAGAATGCCTATAATCATCTTCCTGTTGGCCCTGCGCTTGAAGAATATCCTCTCAATAATCACCGAAAACGCAGGTACAAAACCAAGCACAATGGTGAGCAGGGAGACCGGAAGATACGTCATGGCATTGTACTCACATTCAAAGTACAGAATCTGTCCGAATACCGCGCAGGCTATCAGAACAGGAATGTCAGTTTTGTCTATCAGACTCCAGTCTCTTCTGATTGCTTTGATGATGCCGACGACAATCGTTCCCGCGGCGATTCTCACGAAGAGCAGACTCGTCGGCGTCAGATCATACATACCGAATTTGGCGACAACGTAGTCGAATCCCCACGATATCACCAGGATGATCATTAAAATATGTGCTTTGGTTTTGCTGTTCATTTCAAGTTTTCGTAGTTGCCCCACAGTTTCATTTCCGGCAGCCTGTCTGTTGTGACAAACCCTGCCGGAGCTTCTAACAATGCCGGAATCCTGTTGACCAGCGGTGAGCAGGTCAGTGCGATATCATCGGGATCCGGCATGACCATTTTAACATTCGGCGTGCCGATAATCTCCCAACGGCATTCTCCTCCTTCTCCGGGAACATCCACCTTCCCGATATTGATGGATTCAATTGTAACGCCCTGCTCTGTTTCGGTCGTCACAGTTGCCTTCAGCCCTGCGGCTTTACCCGGATCCACATATCTGCCGTATGCTTCCATGTACACAGGAAAATCATTCACCACCGGTTCGATTATCTGTTTTTTGGAAACCGGAGTCAAGTCCAGTTTGCTGCAGATCCAGTCATTCATCATCCACATCAGGGATGGTTCCAGAGTTCCTTCTCTGACCGCCCTGTCCTGCTCCTCCGGTGACATATCATTGCAGAAGCAGAAGTTCCTTTCAAATTCCTCAACCGTAATGTCGCATCCATGGTAGTCATAAATCAGAGTTCCGCATCCGTTCAGCCCATATCTGCTGTAGACGATGATTTTTTCAGCTTTATGGACGACTGCAGCGAGAGTGCTCGTGATGACGCCCCAGAATATATCCTGATATCCGCTGCCGCAGATCGTACAGTTGTTTTCCCGTGCAGCTTTGTCGATTTCCGCAGTGATTTCCGGTGAAGAGTTCCACGGATAAATGGCCTCTTCTCCGATCGTAATGGCGTTGACACCGTTTTCAGCACAAGACATCAGTATCCCTTTTAAATCACACATCAGAGTCTCAGTGGATACAGTGCATACGTCCGGCCTGGTTTCCTTCAGAAACTCATCCAGTTCATCGATCTGCCGGATTCTGATTCCTTCCCCGAAGTCCGTGATTTCAGAAAGATCTTTGCCGATATTTGACTTTCTGTTAAAAACGCCGGTGACTTCAATCCCCTTTTCAATCATATACTGTGTAATGACCTGACCCATGGCGCCAAAGCCAACATGAACCGCTCTGATTTTATCTGACATAATCTTCTCCTCTTCAATAAACATATCTTCAATAAACATACAATACACCCCCGCATGTTTTCAGAAATGCGGAGGGTGTATATGCAGCTGTTTTTTCAGTTATATCTCATGAATGATCCTGCCGTTGAGCATCGTCATGACGACCTTTGCGTCGAGAATATCTTCCGGATCGATTTCGAAGAGGTTCCTGTCTATTACGGCAATATCCGCATATTTACCCTCTTCCAGTGTTCCGGTTATCGTTTCGTTATACATCTGATAAGCTGAACCTGCTGTATAGGCCTTGATGGATTCCGCCACAGTAAGCTTCTCCCATGGTGACCATCCGCCCTCAGGTTTTCTGTCCTCAGCAAGTCTCGTCACCGCCCGGTAGATACCGTTCATCGGATTCAGACCGGCAATCGGATGATCGCTTCCAAAGGCGAGCACTGTGCCTCTGTCAAGCAGCGTCTTAAATGGATATGTGTGTTTGCATCTCTCTTCTCCGAGTATCTGATGGAACGGATGCTCCTCAAAAATCAGACTCCACATGTGATCCGGCTGAACAGAAGCAATGACTTTGGACTCACCGCCGAATCTTGGAATATCATCAGGATGAATGACTTCGATATGCTCTATTGTGTGTCTCAATTCATGTCCCGGTGATTTTGCTTTTGCATAATCAAAGATATCCAGTGTGTTTCTGACCGCTCCGTCTCCGCATGCGTGGATTCTCATTCTGATATCATTCGCCTCGAATTCAGCAGCCTTTTCGCCAAATGATTCAACCGTCATATAGCATTCGCCGAAGTATCCCGGTCGGTCGCTGTATTCCTCTATGAGCGTCCCTGTGTATCCCATCGGAGTTCCATCGGCAAATCCCTTGACACCGCCGAATTTCAGCATCTCTCCCTGATACTGTTCCTTCATCCTAAGAATCGTATCAAGATCCTCGTTGACCGTTGCACACATGGACATGCGTGCACCCATCCGGCCTTCCCTGTCCATCTCTTCAAAGATCTCCTCTTTAAGGATGTCGTGGATCTGAAGATTGCTCATGGAAGTGATTCCATAGGAAGCCGTGGTTCTGAAGTAATTATCGATCAGGCTGCGTTCTTCCTCCGGGGTAAACTGAAAGGCCTTGTCCAGCACGATTTTCATCGCGTACGTTTCCAGAAGATAACCGTCCGGTTCACCATCGCTGTCCTTGGAAATCATCCCGTTTCCGGGAGGAATTACTGTATCCTTCGTGATTCCGCATATTTCCAAAGCTTTGCTGTTAACCCACATTCCGTGGAGTTCTTCATTAATGACCGCGACCGGCAGGTCGGGGAATTTTTCATCCAGCGATTTCTTCGTCGGAAGATCTTTGACTTTCCAGTACCCATTGTTCCAGCCGAATGCGATGATCCAGCCATCGGTTCTGTCTTTTTCCTTTTCATAAATCATATTGACAGCGTCTTCCTCACTGACCGCGTCAACAACATTGGCCCCTATGATCTCGAGAGCGCCGTAGAAGGAATGACAGTGGCTTTCGCCAAAACCGGGAACAATCAGGCTGTCTCCATAGTCTAATATCTCTGTTTTATCATCCATGAAATCGTCTGCCTTTTTCATGTCATCCGACACACCGACTATCTTATTTCCGCTGACTGCGACAAACCCGCTGAAGGGTTTGTCGCCGCAGCTGTCAAAGATATTATTCGATTTCAGAATATAATTAGCTTTCATATCGATGCTCCTTAAAACTCTGTTTTAACCTGAAGCTTTCTCGTCGTATCACTGAGCACGATTGCTTCGTCATCCTTGAACATGAGCGTATCGATAACGCCGAATCCTGTTTCAAAGTTAACAACGGTTCCCGGAACGAACTTGATTTCCTTATCTTCACAGTGGAAGTAGATATCATATACGGTATGTCCGCCGCACCAGTCAGGCGGGAATGCGATGCCGAGCTCGTATCCTCCGATCCAGTACTGCTGTCCCCACAGACCTTCTGACTGATAGAACTTCTTCAGTTCTGTCAGAAGCTCAGAAGCATACATGTTCGGTTTGATTGTATCCTTGACCATATCGATGATGGCGTTGTTGACGGAATACATCTTTGCAAATTCCTTCGGCGGCTCTCCTACTGAGAAGTATCTGCACTGATTTGAATGGTATCTGTTGTAGACGCCGGCCAGGTCTACGCCGACCGGGTCTCCCATCATGATTTTTCTCCTGGATGCCGGAATGTGGAAACACCAAGATCTGTACGGACCTGAGCGGACCATGTTAGGAATTCCCTGAATCTCGCCGCCCGCAGCGTACTCTGCCTGTGTGTATGCTCCTACGATCTCCAGTTCCGTTATTCCCGGTCTCAGTGCGTCATAGATAGCCTTCATACCGATATCGCAGATTTTTGATGCCGTTTCTATGTATTGAAGCTCCAGTTTTGACTTGACTGATCTGGCTTCTCGAATAACATCTGTTGCGTCGACGATCGTGCAGCCTTCTGCTTTGAACAGCTCTCTCCACTGATCAAAAATCAGTGCGCTCGGACGATA
>CACYBO010000042.1 GCA_902772685.1 uncultured Eubacteriales bacterium
AGTTAGACGCGGTAAGGTCAGAAGAGCAAGACTGCACTACATGCGTCAGAGAACAGGTAAGTCCGCTAAGATCAAGAGCCGCAAGGACTGATCGGCAGACTTGTAACCAAACAGGAAAGAAATTGCCAAAAGGGAGACCTTTTGGCAATTTTTATAGTAGAATAAACAATAAGCGAATCCAGGAGGAGCATCGATGATAGAAAACATAAACTGGTATCCCGGTCATATGAAAAAGACCCGGGAACTCATTCAGAACAATATCAAAATGGTTGACGCGGTCATCGAAGTCATTGATGCGCGCATTCCGGTTTCGAGCAGGAACCCGATCATCGATGATCTGGTGAGTACGAAACCGCGTATTATCGCAATCAACAAGAGCGATCTGGCGGACGATGAGGCGAACAGGCTTTGGAAAGAAAAACTGACGAGTGGGTCCGGTGAAGCGGCAGAGGATGCAAAATCCGGCGGCACCCGGGCAGTCATCATGAATTCCATGACCGGTGAAGGAACGAAGCCTTTGTTTTCCATGCTCGAAAAAATCGCGGCTGCGCGGACCGGAAGCAGCGCCATGAAACCATGCAGACTCATGATCGTCGGCGTTCCGAACTGCGGCAAATCCTCCCTGATCAACAGGATGACGGGACACAAAAGCACAAAGACCGGAGACCGGCCGGGCGTGACCAAGGGGAAGCAGTGGCTGACTCTGGAAAACGGGATGCAGCTTCTCGACACGCCGGGAATACTCTGGCCCAAATTTGAAGATCCAAACGTCGGGATCAATCTGGCCTTCTGCGGATCGATCAAGGATGAGATTCTGGATGTACCGACTCTCGCGATGGAGCTCATAAAAGTACTCACACAGAGGTACCCGGAGCTTTTGCGTGAGCGGTATAAACTGGATGCGCTTCTGGGGGAAGGAGATTTGTCCCCGGAAACCGGTTATCCAATTGAAACGGATGCGGACGCTGCGCTTGCCAATATGCATCAGATGGCGCTGAAACGCGGATGCATTTTGCCGGGAAAGCGGATCGATTACGAGCGGATGGGAAGACTTCTGCTCGATGAATTCAGAGCGGCCAAGATCGGCCGGATAACACTGGAATGGCCGGAGGCATGAGATGACGAAACAGGAACGGATAGAAAAGCAGAAACAGCGCCTCATCGAGATGAAAGAGCCGGAAGCGGAACTTCATGCGGCGGGATACAGCTTCATAGCGGGAGTCGATGAGGTCGGAAGGGGCCCTCTGGCAGGCCCGGTAGTCGCTGCTGCGGTTGTGCTGCCGGAGGACTTTGACGTCCTTGGCGTGGATGACTCAAAGAAGCTGAGTGAGAAACGCAGGGAAGAGCTGTATGATCAGATTATCGGAAACTGTCTGGCTTACGGCATAGGAATGGCGGATCATAAAGTTATTGACGACATCAACATTCTGCAGGCGACGAAGCGGGCCATGAGACAGGCTATTGAGAATTGTGATAAAATGCTCAGCGGCAGAATAGATTACGTGCTGTTTGACGCTGTAGAAATAGAGGGGCTGGGAAAGCCCCAGCAGGCGATCATCAAAGGGGACTCGAAGGTTCTGGCGATTGCCGCCGCATCCATAGTCGCGAAGGTCACAAGGGACAGAATGATGGTGGAGTATTCGAAGGAGTACCCCTGGTATGCCTTTGAAAAGAACAAAGGATACGGAACAGCCGCCCATTACGAAGGCATTCGTGAACACGGAACATGTCCGATTCACAGGATGACTTTTCTTAAAAATATGAAGTAATCAGGAAGATAGAGGAGAAGCAGAAATGGCACAGTTATTAAAAGGAGGTCCTGTCGCTAAGGCGATAACCGAAAGAAACATTCAGGCTGTTGAGGAACTCAAGGGCAAAGGCATCACACCTGCGCTTGCAATCATCCGGCTTGGTGAGAAGCCGGGAGATCTGGCCTATGAAAAGGGAGCTCTGAAGAGAGCCGAGAAGACAGGCGTGCAGGTCAAACAGTTCGTTTACCCGGAAGATACGACAGAGGAAGAACTGATCGAGATCATCAGAAACATCAACAACGACAGCAGCATTCACGGGGTTCTGATGTTCAGGCCGCTGCCGAAACACATCAACGAGAAGGAAGTCTGCGAGGCGCTTGCTCCTGAGAAGGACATGGATGGCATCACGTCAGGTTCCATGGCAGGCGTGTTTATGGACACGGAAATCGGATACCCGCCGTGTACAGCGGAAGCGGTAATGGAACTGCTCGATCATTATGGAATCGTTCTTAAGGGCAGGAAGGTTACGATCTTCGGCAGAAGTCTGGTAATAGGGAAACCGGTGGCCATGATGATCATGGGACGTCATGCGACGATCACCGTATGTCACAGCAGAACGAAAGCGGAAGATTTCAAAGAGGCCGGAAGTGATGCGGATATCGTAGTGACAGCAATGGGCCGCGCGAAGATGATCGACGCGGACAAACTCGGAAGCGGACAGGTTATCGTTGATGTGGGAATCAACGTGGATGAAGACGGGAATCTCTGCGGTGATGTGGACTTTGATGAAGCCGAGCCGGATGCCGCTGCGATTACGCCTGTACCTGGTGGGGTCGGCAGCGTTACCACAGCAGTCCTTATGAAGCACGTGATCCGGGCTGCAGAGCGGACACTTTGAACAAATTTTAAGAATATAAACGGCAATTATTCATGAAAACAGTTCGTTTGTGAGATACAATAAAAACACAATGGGTTTTTAGGCGGACAATCTGGTCGAGGGTATTATGAATAGCGTTGTTCCCGGAGAAGTGAAGAGGAGATCTGCAAGGCTGACAGCATTGCTGGTGGCAGTCATTTTTGCGCTGGGAACAATCTTCATTCCGGCTGACATTTATGCTGCAGAAGAAGTTGACGCAACGGTTGAAACCGAGGCTGTCGATTCAGCCGGGGAGATTGGCACGGTGGAACCTCCGGAGGAAGAAATGCCGGAAACAGAAAATCCGGATGAAATCACTGATCTGCTGACAGTCACAGACGATCAGGGCGGGGAAGTTGAACTCGAAGATTTAGATGAAGATGAATATGACGGCTTCCTTTACAAGCTGAAAGACAGTGTAACAAAAAAAGAAATCGGAGAAATGGAAAACGCCATCGATGAGCTGGACGGCGGACAGGCAGTTGAAGAGGTCATCGGTAAAGAACTCTATGCATCTGATTCCATAGAGACGATTGAGGAAGTCGCGGATGCCGACATGATCGAATACGTTGAGCCAAACTACAGAATGTCAGCGATGGCTACGAATGATTCTTACTACGGAGAGTATGGTTGGTATCTGGACAACATCGCTGCGCCATATGTCTGGGACAAAGGAATGTTCGGCGAAGGTTCGACCGTTGCAGTTATCGACTCAGGTGTGACATTTTCCCATGAAGATTTTGAGAACACCCATTTCGAAGCACCGTACAATGCAATCGATCAATCGCAGGATGTTACGGACAATTCGGGGCATGGAACAGCGGTTACGGGCATCATAGCCGCCTCATACAATAATAAAAAGGGTCTTACCGGGATTATGCCGGAAACAACGATTATTCCGATAAAAGCCATGGATGTGAATGAAGACAACGAGACGGAGGGATTTGGAGATGATACAATAAGAGGCTTGGAATATGCAGCAGCGAACGGCGCTGATGTTGTGAACGTGAGCATGGGCACTCCACAGGGAAGCCTTGCACTTGAACGCGCATTCCAGAAGGCTGCCGACGAAGGTATGATAGTGGTTGCGGCTTGCGGTAACCGCAAGAAGAGTAATATTTATTATCCTGCGGCTTATGACTCTGTCATCAGCGTGGCGTCTGTTGACAGATACGGAGAGGTTTCATATTTTTCTTCCTATAATGAAAAGGTTGATGTGGCTGCTTACGGCGAGGATCTGACGGTTACATGGAAGGACAGCAAAAAATATGTCTACTTATCCGGGACATCCCTGGCCGCTCCGGAAGTTGCTGCGATGGCAGCGATGGTTAAGTCAATGGACAAATCAATTGACATCAACGAATTCCGTGAGATTATTGCCGCAACATCCACAGACAAGGGAGCTAAGGGACGCGACGATTATTATGGTTATGGAATCATGGATCTCAGCAAAGCATACCGCTACATTGCGCGCGACATTTCATTGTATTCAGCATCATTGTCGGGCACTGTGTACACATACAGCGGCAAGGTCATCACTCCTTCAGTCACGGTCAAAACGCTAGGGCAGAGACTGCCATCCGATTGCTACAAAACATATTATCCATCCGGCAGAAAAGCGGTTGGAACATACAAGGTTGTGCTGGAAGGTGTTAACGGGTACACAGGCAAAATAACCCTGTCGTTCAAAATAATGCCGCATTTGGTCAAATCGCTGAAGAAACCGTTGCGGTGCAAGAAAAAGCTCCTGATACGCTGGAAGGCAATGAGCAAAAAACAGAAGACCAAGTACAGGAAATCCATCACGGGTTACCAGGTGCGCGTGTCCAAAAGCCCGAAGTTCACAAAAGCGAAATACGCTAAGGTCAAAGGCATGTCAAAGACGAAGCTGCTGGTCAAAGGGCTCAAGAGAAAGACAACGTATTATGTGCAGTACAGAGCCTATAAGACAGTAGGAAAGGCAACGTATTATTCCAAGTGGAGCAAGAAGAAAAAAACAAGGACAAAATAAAGAAAACCTGTTGAAAAAGAAGGTGTCGTATTCCGAGATACGATGCCTTTTTTATTATGATATGGTACAATAACACAGATAAGGAAAGGTTGGTTTGAAATGCTCAAATCCAGACGTATCATCTCAATAATATTAACCATTATACTTGCGTTCTGCAGCGGCAGTGTTGCTTTTGCAGAGGAAGGCGCGGCGGAAGACGCACAGGAGGAAACTGCTGTTTCGGAACAGGCGGAACCAGAGACGCAGGAGGCGGCAGAACCTGACGCGGATTCCGCGATGGATAATGATAACGATGCAGTCGCAGAGGACGATGGGAACAAAGATAATGGAATAACAGAAACGGAAAGTGTTGAAATCGTTGAGGCCGCGACTCCGATTGAAGCGAGCAAAGCAGCCCCGGCTGCAGACAACGATGCATTTTACACGGTCAATCTGGACAACGGAAAAGTCGCTGATCAGAATGACAACACCATTGCGAATGGCTTTGCAGAGATATATGGTGAGACTTATTCCGCGACAGGATTGAAGGATATGTCAGACCCTCAGAGGGAAGAGCAGATTACCGAAATGACGAAAGAAGCGGAGCTGTATTCCCTTGAGGGGACCGATGGCAAAACTGCTGAGGTTGTTTCAATTTACTCAGCATGCCGTCTGATGGTAGACGAAAAGGCAGCAGGCGGTGAAGTTGACACGATGGGAGCAAAACAGGCTGTTGCCTATAAAGGGCACATCATACTCAGCTATGAAGATGAGGAAGCCACAGCAAGTGCGTACCAACGGCTCTGCGATCAGTACGGTAAGGAAAATGTGCTGATCGACCTGCCGTGCAGACTGACATCGACGGATCAGGCGGAAAACTACTGGGGCACAAAGTACATGGGGTTCAGAAATGTCGCGCCGGGAATCAAGACATACGGGGATTACGTTACCGTTGCAGTTCTGGACTCCGGAATCAATCGCTCGCACACCCTGATCAATGACGGCAGAACGATTTACGCAGGATATGATTTTGCAAATAACGATAAAAATCCGGCAGATGACAACGGGCACGGAACGGCAGTTACGAGCATTATTACACAGAGCACGGAAGCGAATGTCAGGATTCTCCCGGTCAAAATTGGCACGGCCAAAGGAGACTTCACCATTCTGACAATTCTCTATGGACTGGAATACGCCCGCGCGCAAGGTGCTGATGTTGCAAATATGAGTTTTGCGACAAACCTGATAGGACAAGATGGGGAGTTTGGCGATGTGGCCAGTGCAAAGGCTCTGGTTTCAAAAGCGGACACCTTTTTCAAGGAGTTTTCGGGTCCCATCGTGGCTAGTGCAGCAAACGATCAGGCCGATGTTGATGATAATATGATATGGCCGGCTGTATCCCGATATACGCTTACAGTCAGTGCTCTGCAACAGGGGTCCAACGGCCCGGTGTTTGATTCGCGTTATTCCAACTATGGATCCGCCATCGATTTCGCTGCGCCTGGCTCCGGTATCAACGTTGCGGATTACCGGACCGCTACAGGGACTACCCAAATGTCAGGGACATCCTGCTCGGCCCCGTTCATTTCAGCCGCGGCAGCGCTGATCATGGCGAATAAGAGTTCCATCTCCACTAAAGCACAGGTCAAAACGGCACTGGCCGCAGTCTGTAATGACCTCGGCACAGTCGGCAAAGACAACTATTATGGTTTTGGCTGTCCGGTGTTCACGGCCTCGAATTTTGTCATCGACAAAGCCGTAAGAAATATGAGCAAGGCATCCGTCAGGACGTCTGTGAAAGTAACGTATACCGGCAAGGCTTTGAAACCGGCGGTTACCGTTAAATACGGCAGAGCAACGCTGGAAAAAAACAAGAACTATACCGTGAAATATTACAATAATAAAAATGTCGGGAAGGCGAAAATTGTCATTACAGGCATAGGAGTCCGGCATACTGGAAAGAAAACAGTAACTTTCAGGATCAACCCGAAGGGGACAAAACTGACGCAATACAGTTCCGGAAATAAATCCATGACCCTTTACTGGAAAAAGCAGGTGAAGAAGATGTCCAAGAAAAGAGTTACAGGATATCAGATTCAGCTGGCGACAGACATGAAATTCACAAAGAACAAAAAAACAGTAAAAGTCAAAGGCTATAAGAAGAAAAAGAAGACGGTTAAAAAACTGAAGAAAAATAAAAGGTATTATGTGCGTATCCGGACGTATATGAAAACGAAGTCGGGAACCTATTACTCACCGTGGAGCAAAACAGTATACGGATTTAGCGATTGACGAAGGAGCAGATACAAGGCGAAGAAATGAACAGGCGATGGAAGAGGATTACAACATATGCAACGGTGCTTTTGCTTGCAGCGCAGATTCTGATGGCCTCTGTCTGCTATGCAGAAGGAGAGGAGTTCACTTACAGGACATTGCGGGATGAAACACTATATATCTCCGCACCAAAATCTTGGCAGATCGAGGAGACCGGAAGTCTCGATGAAGACGCGGATTCCGTTAAGAATGATGAACTGGTCTATAAAGTATTCGAATTGCAGAATCAGGACGGTGCGAAGCAGGGAGAGATGTGGATCTGCGCGGAACCGTATGACAATTCCTTTTACTACTGCGATACAGAGGCAGAGGCGGAAGATTATCTGGAACAGGCAGGAACGGACGCTGTTGAGCATGTCGTGGACACGGCTCTGCCGACCGCGAGCGGATGGATCATAAGCGATCCGGCGTACCTGAAGGGAGAGGAGGAGTTCACCTACGTCATTCGCCAGAAAGCAAAGGTGGGTGGGAAAAACTATCTTATCTATCTGAATTGCGATTTTACGCCGAACGGCGGCGTCCACGAAGTGATGATCTTCGATGAGCCGTTTGACCAGAAGGTGTGCGATAAAATCGGCGAGTCAATGCAGGGGTTCGGATATGCGACGGAGCTGATCGACGAAAGAGTGCAGGGCGGCGATGATACCGGTAAAGGCGGCAGCGATGATACCGGTTATCCCGATTACTATTACGACAATGACACCGATAGCGGCTTCGGTTTCACGGACATTTTCATCACCGTAACAGCAGC